>NZ_JBEOZU010000019.1:0-134883 GCF_040298185.1 Streptomyces sp. NPDC001634
GCCCGGTTACATTCCGAACCCGGAAGCTAAGCCTCACAGCGCCGATGGTACTGCAGGGGGGACCCTGTGGGAGAGTAGGACACCGCCGAACAATTCTTGAAGAAAACCCCGCACCTCACGGTGCGGGGTTTTCTGCGTTCGGGCTGCCCTTAGGCTCGTACTCATGCGCTATGACCTCGTCATCTTCGACAACGACGGCGTACTCGTCGACAGCGAGCCCATCTCCAACCGGCTCCTGGCCGCCCATCTCACCGAGCTCGGGCACCCGACGACGTATGAGGACTCCATCCGTGACTACATGGGGTCCGCGATGCACCGTGTCCACGAACTCATCCACGAGCGCACGGGACAGCGGCTGCCGGCCGACTTCGACGATGTCTTCCACGCGCGCGTCTTCGCCGCCTTCGAGCGGGAGTTGAAGCCCATGGCCAGCGTCGTGGACGTACTGGAGAAGCTGTCCGCCGACGGGGTCCCGTACTGCGTGGCGTCGTCCGGGAGCCATGACCGGATCCGGGTGGGGCACCGTACGACCGGGCTTGACCGGTGGTTCGACGACGGGCGGATCTTCAGCTCACAGGATGTGGGGCGGGGGAAGCCCGCACCGGACCTGTTCCTGTACGCCGCCGATCGGATGGGGGTGCCGCCGGAGAGGTGTGTCGTCGTCGAGGACAGTCCGCTGGGTGTGCAGGCCGCCGTCGCGGCCGGGATGGACGTGTACGGGTTCACCGCCATGACGCCGGCCGCCAGGCTCGCAGGAGCTGCCGAACTCTTCGCCACCATGGAGGAGTTGGCTGACCTGCTCGTATGACCTCGGCTGTGACACGCATCGGCGGACCGGCACTGACATTTGTCATGCAGAGCTCCGGACGATCGTTTCTACTGGCGGAGCCACCCTGGCGGCGAAGCTGAGGGCATGACGACGAACACGGTTTCCCAGGGCCAGAGCAAGAGCCAGAGCAAGAAGAACACCTTCGCGCCGCTCATCATGGACGTGGCGGTGCCGGTCGGGTCGTACTACCTCTTCAAGGACGCCTTCGGGATGAGCACCTTCGCGGCGCTCGCCTGGAGCAGCGTGGTACCGGCCGCCCGCACCGTTGTGGGCGTGGTCCGGGAGCGCAAGGTCAATGCTCTCGCCGCGCTCATCCTCTTCGTGAACGTGGTCTCGCTCCTGCTCAGCTTCGTCGCCGGCGACCCGCGGCTGATGCTCGCCAAGGACAGCGGGGTCAGCAGCGCCATCGGGATCGGGATCCTGGTCTCCGTGGCCATCGGGAAGCCGATGATGACGGCGGGCATGAAGCCCTGGCTGGTGAAGGGCGACACCGGCAGGGAGGTCGCCTGGGCCCGGCTGCAGAGTGGTTCTCCGGCCTTCCGGCGGGCCGAGCGGGCCTTCTCGGTCGTGTGGGGCGTGGTGTTGCTCGCCGAGTGTGTGATCCGGATCGTGGGCGCCTACACGCTGCCGGTGGACACGATGGTCTGGCTGGGCTCGGTCATCACGATCGTCGCGATGGCGCTGGGGCTCGTCCTCAGCGGCGCTGTCGCCGCCGGTCCGATGGCGCAGATGCTCCTCGCCGAGGTGAAGACCGAGAGCGACGCATCGCCCACCCTGGCCGTCGCGACCGCCAGGTAAAGCTGAACAAAAATCATCTTCGGCTGGATCTACCCACGGGTAGACAGGGGCCCTACGCTCGCCGCCATGACAGATGTGCTGCGGCGCGGTAGGGCCTCTCTGGCGTTCAGCTTCTGCGCCCAGGGCGCCACCTTCGCCCTGCTCGTGACCCGGATCCCGGCCATCCAGGACCGGTACGGGGTCTCCGACGCCCTGCTCCCCGTCTTTCTCGCCGCCGTGCCGATCCTCGCCGGCGTCGGCAGCGTGACGACCGAGCAGCTGGTCAAACGGATCCGGCCCAGTCGGCTGCTCCGCTGGTCGCAACCCGTGGTGCTGCTCGCCCTCCTCGGCGTGGGGGCCGGGGACCGCATGGCCGAGCTGGGGATCGCGCTGGCCGCCTTCGGGCTGACCGTGGGGGCGCTGGACGCCTCGATGAACATGCTCGGGGTGAGCCTCCAGCGGACGTACGGGCGCAGCATCATGCTCGGTTTCCACGCCGCGTACAGCCTGGGCGGGATCGTCGGTGCCTCGCTCGCCTGGGTGGGGGCGCACTGGCATCTGGCGCTGTGGGTGTCGTACCTGCCGGTCGTCGTGGTGCTGCTTCCGGCCACTTTCATAGGCAGCCGGTGGTACGTCGACGGGAGCGGGCCCGCTGTGGACGCGGAAGGCGCCGAGGCCGGGCCGGTCGTTTTCAAGCTTCTGCTGCCGCTGTGTCTGGTGATGACCTTCGCGTACATCGGAGACTCGACCGTCTCCAACTGGAGCGCCAAGTATCTGCAGGACACGCTCAGGAGTTCGGAGCAGCTGGCGACGGTTCCGTACAACGTCTACATGGTCACCACGCTGCTCGGGCGGTCCCTCGGGGACTTCGGGGTACGCAGGTTCGGGGCCGTGGCCGTCGTACGGCTCGGAGCGCTGGTGGCGGCGCTCGGGTTCGCCGTGGTGGCCGGGGCGCCGGGGGCCTGGGTCGGGATGCTCGGGTTCACTCTGCTGGGCCTGGGGCTGTGCGTTCTTGTGCCGCAGACCTTCGCGGCCGCCGGACGGCTGTTCCCGGGGGCTTCGGACACGGCCATCGCACGCCTCAACATCTTCAATTACGTGGGCTTTCTGATCGGCTCGCCGCTCGTGGGCGCGCTCGGGGACGCCTGGAGCTACCGGGGCGCCATGCTCGTACCGATGGCGTTGGTCCTGGTGACGCTGGTGTATGCCCGTTCGTTCAAGCCTGGACCGGACCGATACGGTGACGGGCATGAGCGGCCGCGCACAGCTGATGTGGGACCAGGCAGTAACGGGCTATGACTTCGGTCCGGACCATCCGATGGATCCGGTCCGGCTCGCGCTGACCAGGAAACTCGTCGACGCATTCGGGCTCGACAAGGACATCGAGGTGGTCGCGGCGAAGCCCGCGGGCGACTCGACGCTGCGGCTCGTCCACCGCGAGGACTATGTGGAGGCCGTGAAGGCCGCGTCCGCGGACCCGGGGTCGGCCGACGGGTCGTACGGGCTCGGGACCATGGACGATCCCGCCTTCGCCGGGATGCACGAGGTGTCCGCCCTGATCGCGGGGCAGTCGGTGGGGGCGGCGGAGGCCGTGTGGCGCGGGGACGTCCTGCATGCGGTGAACTTCGCGGGCGGGCTGCATCACGCCATGCCGGGCAGTGCGTCCGGGTTCTGCATCTACAACGATGCCTCGCTGGCCATCGCCCGGCTGCTGGAGCTGGGCGCCGAGCGGATCGCGTACGTGGACGTGGATGTGCACCACGGGGACGGGGTGCAGGCGGCGTTCTGGGAGGACCCGCGGGTCCTGACGATCTCACTGCACGAGCATCCGCGGACCCTCTTCCCGCAGACCGGGTGGCCGGAGGAGACGGGTGCACCGAGCGCGGAGGGCAGCGCGGTGAACGTGGCGCTGCCGGCCGGGACCGGGGACGCGGGGTGGCTGCGGGCCTTCCACGCCGTCGTACCGGAGCTGATCGCCGACTTCCGGCCGCAGGTGCTGGTCACCCAGCACGGTGCCGACACCCACTTCGAGGACCCGCTCGCGCATCTCGCCGTGTCGCTGGACGCGCAGCGGGCCGTGCAGGTCGCCTGCCACGAGCTGGCGCACGAGTACGCCGACGGGCGCTGGGTCGCGCTGGGCGGCGGCGGGTACGCGGTCGTGGAGGTCGTGCCGCGCTCGTGGACGCATCTGGTCGCCATCGCGGCGGGGCGGCCCATCGAGCCGCCGGCCATGATCCCCGAGAGCTGGCGGCAGGAAGTCTTCGCCCGTACCCGGCAGTTGGCGCCCGCGCGGATGACGGACGGCCGGTGGCCGGTGGCCTACGCGGACTGGGAGTCGGGCTACGACCCCGCCGACCGGCTGGACCAGGCGGTGCTGGCGGCGCGCAAGGCGGCGTTTCCGTTGCGGGGGTTGTTGGCGTAGTGCCGACGGGGACGTGCCGGGTGGTCGGGTTGCCGGATTGGGTTCGCCCCCGCCGCCCCTTCCCGTCCCGTCCCGTCCCAAGGGGCTCTGCCCCTTCGACCCCACCAGGGGCTCCGCCCCTGCACCCCGCCGGGACTGCGTCCCCTGGACCCCGCCCCGCCGGGGTCTGCGTCCCCTGGGCCCCTGCCTGGGGTCTGCGTCCCCTGGGCCCCTGCCTGGGGTCTGCGTCCCCTGGGCCCCTGCCTGGGGGCTGCGTCCCCTGGGCCCCTGCCTGGGGGCTGCGTCCCCTGCACCTCGCCGGGGACTGCGTCCCCTGGACCCCTGCCTGAGGGCTGCGTCCCCTGCACCCCTGCCTGGGGGCTGTGCCCCCAGACCCCCGTTTCGGCCTGAACGGCCTTGTCCTCAAGCGCCGGACGGGCTGGGTGTGGCTGGGCTGTGCCGAGTGATGCGGGCCGGTTGGTGGGTCGGCCCGAGCGGCCTTGTCCGCGTGCTCCGGACAGGCTCGGTGTGGCTGAGCTGTGCCGAAAGGTGCCGGTGGCGGCGGGGAGCGGCCTGAACGGCCTCGTCCTCCAAGGCCGCACGGGCTGGGTGGGGCTGAGGATCGCACCATTACGCCGACTGTGCGGTGTTTCCCGCATTCTGGGCGTGCGGTGGGGGCGGATGGGCCAGCATCGCGGACGTGTTGAGCACCGGAGCGCTGCGTGCGCATCTGCTGGCCGCCCGGCTGGCCGGGCCCGTGGCCACGTCGCGTGAGGAGAGCCTGCGCAGCTATCGGCTCTTCGCCGCCCGCGACCCCCGTGCGCTGATCGGGCTCGATCCCGAATGGACGTGGGGTCATCGGGATTTACTCGCCTTGATGGCGGACAAGTGTGGAGTTTCGGCCGATCCTGAGCACACCGCAGGTCGTGACATGATCGATCCCGAGCGCACCCTGGAGGCCCTCGACGCCTTCGCCGAACGGATCGGAAAGGCTGCGCAGGACAGGGCCCCGGTCCTGTTCGGCACTGGGCACCCGCACCGCCTGCTCGGCTTCTACGCCGCGATCGCGGACGCCCTGTCGGCGGCGGGATGTGCCGTCCTCACCCCGGCGTATGGTCGCTGTGTCGACATAACGACCCGGTTCGGTCTACGCACGTACAACCTTGATTACGTACGAGGAGTCGCCTTCGTGCGGAAACCGGGGACCGGAACAGCCGGTGGTGAGCCCGGCGCACACACGCACTCGCCGCTCCCGGTTCGTACCGTGCTGGCCGCCGCGTCGGAGACCGGCGGGCCGCTGCCGGAACTGGTCATCGGGGACCACGGTTGGGTCTGCGGGGCAGGTCAGCTGGGGTTCGAGGCGATGGGGCTCGCCGATACGGACGATCCCGCGCTCTTCGTCGGGGAGGCAGAGGGGCGCGTGTCCGTGGTCGTTCCACTTGATGACGCTGTGCGGTCTGCTTACTACCGACCGCTTACTCGCTATGTACTCAATCGAGCGTGTCTGTCACAGTAGGCCGCGGATGCCATCCCCTCTTCCCCACTCGCATCACCCGCCCCTACATTGGGGAGTGAGCACGCAGCGACGAAGAGTCACCGGAAGGGGAAGCCGGTGGCCGTCGAGTGCGGAAGGTTCAGGTGTGTCATGGCTGCAGCTGGCGAGAGGCCTCTGAACGAGGTTCAGTTCCTGACCGTGGCGGAAGTCGCCTCGGTGATGCGAGTGTCGAAGATGACCGTGTACCGGCTGGTGCACAGCGGTCATCTGCCGGCGATCCGGGTGGGGAGGTCCTTCCGGGTGCCGGAGCAAGCGGTTCACGAGTACCTCCGCGAGAGCTATGTGGGGGTCGAGACGGCCTGACGGCGGCCCGGTGGGCCCTGTGCGGCCTCCCGGGTCACCTCGATTACGACCTCAGCGCTCGGGCGGGTAGGCTAGCCCCTCGTAGGTCGTGTGGGCCCATGGCGCCCAGCACCGAGTGATGAGAAGTGAGCGAGGGTAGTCGTGGGCTCTGTTATCAAGAAGCGGCGCAAGCGGATGGCCAAGAAGAAGCACCGCAAGCTGCTCAAGCGCACTCGCGTTCAGCGTCGCAACAAGAAGTAAGGCGCGGCCCCGCCAGGGGCAGCAGGCCTTGCCGTTTTGCACGAGTGTGCGTCGTGGCCCCCCACCACCGGTGGGGGGCCATTGTCATTTTCGGGCGGTGCGGCCCCCGGCAAGGGCACGCAGGCCTCGGCGGGTTGCGGTCGCATCGTCCGGCTGCCATCCGCTGTGCGTACGCCTGTGGTGCAAATGGCTTGGTCTGGTCGTACGTACGGGGGTGTCGTCACTTCGTGCATCGGGTGGTCATCACAGCGCAACATCGAACCGCTAAGTTGGCCGTATACGGGGAACGCGGCAGGCTGACGGGCAGAACTACGTCCATGACTGGACGCAACGGGAAGAGAGGCGCTGATCTTGGGCAAGGTCGTGCTCGTGACCGGGGTGGCCCGCCGGCTCGGCGGCCGGTTCGTACGACGGATCCAGCGTGACCCGGAGGTCGATCGCGTCGTAGCGGTCGACGCGGTCCCGCCCGAGCACCATCTGGGCGGCGCCGACTTCATCCGCGCCGACATCCGCCAGCCCACCATCGCCCGTGTGCTCGCCGAGCACTCCGTCGACACGGTCGTCCACATGGACGTCACGGGCACCCCGCTGGGCAGCGGCAGCCGGGCCACGGTCAAGGAGACCAACGTCATCGGCACCATGCAGCTGCTCGGCGCATGCCAGAAGTCCCCGACCGTCAAACGGCTCGTCGTGAAGTCCAGTACGAACGTGTACGGGTCCGCGCCCCGCGACCCGGCCGTCTTCACCGAGACCACCCCGCCCAAATCCCTGCCCAGCGGCGGCTTCGCCAAGGACACCGTCGAGGTCGAGGGGTATGTTCGGGGCTTCGCGCGGCGGCGGCCCGATGTCGCCGTCTGCGTGCTGCGCTTCGCCAACATCCTGGGCCCGGGCGCGGATTCGCCCCTTGCCTCGTACTTCTCGCTGCCGGTGCTGCCCACCGTCTTCGGCTACGACCCGCGGCTGCAGTTCGTGCACGAGGACGACGTGATCGAGGTGCTGCGGATCGCCTCCCACGAACCACAGCGCGGCACGCTCAACAGCGGCACGTTCAACGTCGCGGGCGATGGGGTGCTGCTGCTGTCGCAGTGCGCGCGGCGGCTCGGGCGGCCCACCGTGCCGCTGCTGCTGCCCGCCGTCACCTGGGTCGGCTCGGCGGTGCGGACGCTGGGCATGACGGACTTCTCGCCCGAGCAGATCCGGCTGCTGACGCACGGGCGGGTCGTGGAGACGATCCAGATGCGCGAGACACTCGGATACGAGCCGAAGTACACGACCGCGGAGACGTTCGCGGACTTTGTGCGCAGCCGTGGGCCCGGGCTGCTGCCGCCGGAGGCCCTCGCGGGGGCCGTCGACCGGATCGCCGCACTGCCCGCACTGGGCGGTGGCCACCCCCCGACGCAGAGCGCCAACTGAGGAGCGCATCAACGATGGCGGACGCCAAGGTCATTCCGTTCGACGACGACCGGTCCCGCGGGGCTGCCGTGCAGCGGCCGTCGCGGCGCCGGAGCGCGGGGAACCGGCGCAAGGGCGAGCCCGCGGTGGTCGGCGAGGTCCAGCCCCTGCCCAACAGGGCGATCCCGCAGGATGATGTTCCTGTGACGCGTGAGGAAAAGCCGCCGGTCAGGCCGCAGGAGGGGGGCCTGGAGCGGCGTATCGCCGGGGGGCTGGCCTTTCTGCGCCGCCGGCTGACGGGTGACTACGAGGTCGACGACTTCGGCTACGACGAGGAGCTCACCGACCAGGTCCTGATGTCGCTGCTGCGGCCGGTGTACGAGAAGTACTTCCGGGTCGAGGTGAAGGGCATCGAGAACATCCCGTCGAAGGGCGGGGCACTGATCGTCGCCAACCACTCCGGGACGCTGCCGTTGGACGGCCTGATGATGCAGGTCGCCGTGCACGACAACCATCCGGCGGGCCGCCATCTGCGGCTCCTGGCGGCCGATTTGGTCTTTGTGCTCCCGGTGGTCAACGAACTGGCCCGCAAGGCCGGCCACACGCTGGCGTGCGCGGAGGACGCCGAGCGGCTGCTGCGGCGCGGCGAGGTGGTCGGCGTGATGCCGGAGGGCTTCAAGGGCATCGGCAAGCCGTTCAGCGAGCGCTACAAGCTGCAGCGCTTCGGCCGCGGCGGCTTCGTCTCGACGGCTCTGCGCGCCGGGACACCGATCATTCCGTGCTCGATCGTCGGGGCCGAGGAGATCTACCCGATGATCGGCAACGCGAAGACCCTCGCCCGGTTGCTGGGCTTCCCGTACTTCCCGATCACCCCCACGTTCCCGTGGCTGGGCCCCCTCGGGGCGATCCCGCTCCCCACGAAGTGGACGATCCAGTTCGGCGAGCCGATCCCGACGGACGGTTATCCGCCGGAGGCGGCCGAGGACCCGATGCTGATGTTCAACCTGACGGACCAGGTCAGGGAGCAGATCCAGCACACGCTGTACAAGTTGCTGGTGCAGCGCAGGTCGGTTTTCTTCTGAGGTACAGGTTCTCTTCTGGGCGTCGGCCTCTTCTGGGGCCTTCGGTCGTCTTCTGGCGCCTTCGGTCGTCCTCTGGGGCGTCGGCCTCTTCTGGGGCGTTTGATCGTCTTCTGAGGTGTCGGTCGTCTTCTGAGGTGTCGGTCGTCTTCTGAGGCGTACGACGATGGGGGCGCCCCCTGTGCCAGGGGCGCCCCCATCCTCCTACCGGCCTTACTTGTTCTCCTCGCTTGTGATGCCCAGTCCCGGCAGGAGGCCGGGGAGCAGCGGGGGCAGCGTCACATTCGGTTCGGTCGAGGGGCTCTTGCTTGACGACGGGGAACTGCTGGCGCTGTTCTTCGGCGGGTCCAGCAGGCCACCGGTGGTGCCGCCGAGCAGGCCCTCGCCGCCGCTCTGGGACGTGGACGGCTGGGGCTTGTCGCTGCCGCTGTGGCTGCCCGCGGTGGAGCCGCTGGTGGCGGTCGGTGCGGGGCCGTTCGTACCGGTGGTGGCGGTGGAGCCCGAACCGGAGCCCTGCTGCCGGCCGGTGCCGCCCGGGGACGGGGGCTGCGGCAGCAGCGACTGCAGCGGGGCGACCTCCTGGTCTATGGCGTCGAAGACCGACGAGACCTGCTGACTGACGTCGCCCAGCTGGACGGGCAGTCGCTCGCGCAGGATGCTCCAGGCCTCGCGGTGGGACTGGGAGAAGGTGGAAAGGGCCTGGATGGGGCTGAGTGAGCCGTCCCGCTCGTACGCCTCGTGGAGCAGGCGGTGGCCTTCGGCCGCGTCGTGCTGCACGCCGGACAGGGTGCGGCGGATCTCGCCGAGGGACTCGTGGTCGAGGTGGCCGCTGCGGCCGCGCTCCATCAGCCGGCGGGCCTCGTTCAGCCGGGTCGACGCCTGGTCGAGGTAGAGCCGCCCGCGGTCGTTGTCCCCCTCGGCCATGCCGAGTTTGACGTCCTCGATGCCGCGTTTGAGGCCGTAGAGCGAGTCACCGGGCAGCGCGTCGGAACTGGCCGCGGCCACTCCGCCGAAGGAGGCCGCGGCCACACCGACGCTGAGTCCGCCCGCGGCGAGGCCCTTGGTGAGCCGCGTACGAGGCCGCAACTTCCCCAGCGGGCTTGCTCGGTGAGCGCCTCGGGCCCGATGGGACCGTTGCTCGGGCACCGAAGGGTCCGCAGCCTCGCCTCCGACCGTGCCCTCCTGCAGCATGGCCTCCATCGCGGCCACCAGCCGCGCGCGCTGGACGACCTTCACCTCGGGGTCGAGCGCCGGTCTGGGCAGCTCGTCGAGGCGGGTCGCGAGGGCCAACAGGTGGGCCTGCTCGGTTCGTTCCGCAGCAGCCGGGGCTGGGCCCGATCCTTCGGGCTGCTCGGCCGCCGTGCCCCAGTCGGACTGCTCCTCCAGGGCCTGGGCGAAGGCGTTCGCCCGCCGGTGCGCCGATACGTTCGCGATCACTGGCGGCACCTCCTCTCGTCATGACGGTCGACTCCCCAGGGGGTCCTGAGGGTTGCACGCCCTGGCCGCATGCACACGATCGTGTGATCGGAGACGGCCGGGGAGTGACCACAGGGAGCCTGTATCCCGCACAACGAGCGGCTCGGCACTTGGGTTACGGACGACGGATGATCGGCCGAGAAGTCAACGAGTTTGTACGGAAGGTGAGTTGACCGTTGCGGAGCGTGTGCGACCGGGGTGGCGGGGAGGGGGTGGCCGGGCTCGGCCTGGGCGTGCCGCGCGGGTCGTAGGTGACGTACGTGCTGTACGCGCCGTACGGGCCGCAGGGTTGGCGACAGTGGGCCTTGGGGGCGGCTCGGTGTGGCTCGGGGGCGGGCCTTGCGGAGTTGCCTGTTGTTTGCCGGGGGCTCAGCGGGCGTCTTCGGGCAGGAGCCGGGCGAGGGTGCGGACGGCCCGGTACTGGAGGGTCTTGATCGCGCCCTCGTTCTTGCCCATCACGCGGGCGGTCTCGGCGACGGAGAGGCCCTGGAGGAAGCGGAGCGTCACGCACTCCTGCTGCTGGGGGTTGAGCCGCCGTACGGCGTCGAGCAGAGCGGCATTGGAGAGGGACTCCAGGACGGAGTCCTCGGGGGACCGCTCGACCTCGTTGGCGTCGAGCATCTCGCCCGTGGTCACCTCCAGCCGGAAGCGACTGGACTTGAAGTGGTCGGCGACGAGATTGCGGGCGATGGTGACGAGCCAGGCGCCGAAGTCGCGCCCCTGCCAGGTGAAGGTCCCGATCCGGCGCAGGGCCCGCAGAAAGGTCTCACTGGTGAGGTCCTCGGCGGTCGCCCTGCCGCCCACCCGGTAGTAGATGTAGCGGTACACGGTGTCGCTGTACTGGTCGTACAGGCGTCCGAAGGCGTCGGCCTCGCCGGCCTGGGCGCGCTCCACGAGGTCCATCATGCGGGCGCTGTCACTGTCCGCAGCCGGGCGGCGTGCGGTGGTGGCGGCCGAGCCGGAGCGGCCCCGTCTGCCGCCGACCGCGGCGCTGCCGTCGGCCAGTGCGTAGCACGGGCCGACGGGGGCGGCGGTGGCGAAGGCGGGGACGGCGTACGCGGTGGGGACGAAGCCGCGCAACAGGTCGTGGACCGTTGCGCGGAGCGTAGCCAGGCCCGAGGCGTCAACCCCGACGTGTGGGTACACGGGACTCCCAGAGGCAGAGCTTCCATCACGTGCAGTACGGGACCGTTCACCCGTCGTAGCGACGGAGGGGTACCGAATTGCGTCTGAGGAGAATAACGCTTAGTACAGGCAGCACTACACCCAGTTGCTCAAATCATCGATTACGTCGCTTCTGTAACCGATTGACGCCCGCTCAAGTGCCGTACGGTGACCGTTTGTTGATCGATTGAGTCCGCCTTCCGTCTGAGTGGGGGGCGTGTTGTGGCCGTGTGGTTTTTTCCGCCCCCGCTGCCCCTGCCCGTCCCATCCCCGGGGGCGCTGCCCCCGGGCCCCCACCGGGGACTCCGTCCCCTGGACCCCTGCCCGGGGGCTGCGCCCCCAGACCCCCGCTTTCGGCCTGAACGGCCTTGTTCTCGTGCGCCGGGCGGGCTGGGGGTGGCGGGGTTGCGCTGGGTAGTGCGGGTGGGTGGGGATAGGCCCGAACGGCCCCGTCCTTGACGCCGGACGGTTGAAAATCAGCCCGTACGGGTTCGTGCGGCGCGGGGTCGGCTTGGCCTACGAAGGCAAATCGGCCCCTCCGGCGTTTGAGGAACGGGGGCCGTGGCGTAGCCCTGTCGGGGCGTGGGGCGCAGCTCCGGGCGGGTGGCAGGGAACGCCCTCCCCGCCGGGGGTTGGGGTGGTGGGGTGCTTGGAGGGGGCGAGGAGACACAATCCCCCGTGGACGTCCGGGGCGCAGCCCCAGGCGGGTGCAGGGGATGCCGTCCCCGCCGGGGGTTCAAACGCCCTCCCCGCCGGGGGTTCAGGGGGTCAAGCCCTCTGGCGCGGTTGAAGGGGCGAAGCCCCCGGGGATGGGGCGGGCGGGGGCGGGAGCAGGCGTGCGTTCAGTCACGCGCGAGCGCAGCCGGTAGACGTACCCCGACCACCCACCGGCAAGAGGTGTCCTCGCCCGCCAGACCTCAGCGCCTCAGCGGCGTCGGCGATGCAGTGCGATCGCCGCCGCCGTGCCGCCCGCCACAGCGCCCACGCCGGCCGCCGCCGGCAGGCCGACCTTCGCCGCCTTGCGGGCCGTGCGGTAGTCGCGCAGGCGCCAGTCGTAGGCGCGGGCGTGCTTGCGGAGCTTGGTGTCGGGGTTGATCGCGTAGGGGTGGCCCACCAGCGACAGCATCGGGATGTCGTTGTGCGAGTCGCTGTACGCCGCGCAACGCGAGAGGTCCAGCCCCTCCGCCGCGGCCAGCGCACGCACCGCCTCCGCCTTCGCGGGACCGTGCAGGGGTTCACCGACCAGTTTGCCGGTGTAAACCCCGTCCACCGACTCGGCCACCGTACCCAGCGCGCCCGTCAGCCCGAGCCGCCGTGCGATCACCGTCGCGATCTCCACCGGCGCGGCCGTGACCAGCCACACCTTCTGCCCGGCGTCCAGATGTGCCTGCGCCAGCGCCCGCGTACCCGGCCAGATCCGCTCGGCCATGTACTCGTCGTAGATCTCCTCGCCGATCGACATCAGCTCGGAGACGCGGTGACCCTTCACGATCGAGAGCGCGGAGTCACGGGCGTCCTGCATGTGCTCGGGGTCCTCGACCCCGGCCAGCCTGAACCACGCCTGCTGCCACGCGAACTTCGCCAGGTCGCGTGTCTCGAAGAACTTCCGCTTGTACAGGCCCCGGCCGAAGTGGAACAGCGCGGCGCCCTGCATCACGGTGTTGTCCAGATCGAAGAACGCCGCAGCCTTCTCGTCGCCGAGGACCGGGAACTCCGGTTCCCGGTCGGCGACATCCTGAGGGGCGACGTCCTGTGAAGCGGCGTCCTGTGAGGACTTGCGCGCTGCCTCCGCCGAGGCCTCGCCTGCCAACACGCTCCGCGCCGTGGCGGAGCGCCTACGGGGAGTGAGCCATCCGAGAGCGGCCATGGCGTGAGCATAGCCAGTCTGTTCGGTGGTTCCGGAGTCGAGAGGTTTGAAGCCTGTGAACTCTCCGCAACCGTGTCGTTAAAGAAGTCATTCCATCGGTGTGGCGCGGGGACGGACACCCGGGTCGTCGGATCACGGGCGCCGGGCTCCGCCTCCCGCCTTCCGGGGCGAGAATGGCCGACATGAGTCCCATCTTTCGGCGGAACGGCAAACCGGCTCCGGGTGACCGGCTCGTCACTCTCATCCGCAAGCCCGGCTGTCATCTGTGTGATGACGCACAGATCGTCATCGAGAAGGTGTGCGGCGAGCTCGGCGTCCCCTGGGAGCAGAAGGACATCACCCAGGACGAGGAGCTCAACCGTCAGTACTGGGAGCAGATCCCGGTCGTGCTGGTCGACGGCGCCCAGCACACTTTCTGGCGTGTCGACGAGGGGCGCCTGCGCAAGGCCCTCGCCTAGGAATCTCCGGAGGACGCCCTCCCACTACTGACTGAGTAGTCCAAGTGGGCCCGGACAGCGCTTAGGATCGACGGCGATTGGTCTCGGGGGCGAGGATCGTTGAGGAGAGTGTGCGGTTTTGCCCCCAAGACAGAAGGAGCGGTGGTGCCCGTGCGCCGGTTCCGTATCGGTGCGCCGGGGGCGCGTGACCCCGGTCACGTTGGCCGGGCAAATCGGACACCATCTTTGTGCACGCGTTCACAAAGACATAGCCTGCATTCGACGGGGCGGTCTGGGGACGTATGACCGCCTGCAGCCCCGCTCTACCCGCAGGAGCACCGTGGCAACTGGCCGAACTCACCGACCGGCGACCCGCAGCCGAGGGATTCCCGAGGCCACCGTCGCCCGGCTTCCGCTGTACCTCCGAGCCCTGACCGCACTGTCGGAGCGCTCGGTACCCACGGTCTCCTCCGAGGAGCTCGCCGCCGCCGCGGGGGTCAACTCCGCCAAGCTGCGCAAGGACTTCTCCTACCTCGGCTCCTACGGGACCCGGGGCGTGGGCTATGACGTCGAGTATCTCGTGTACCAGATCTCCCGTGAGCTGGGCCTGACGCAGGACTGGCCGGTTGTGATCGTCGGTATCGGTAATCTCGGCGCGGCGCTGGCCAATTACGGTGGATTCGCCTCGCGTGGTTTCCGGGTCGCGGCGCTCATCGACGCCGACCCGGCGATGGCGGGGAAGCCGGTCGCGGGCATTCCGGTCCAGCACACCGATGATCTGGAAAAGATCATCAAGGACAACGGCGTTTCGATCGGTGTCATCGCCACCCCCGCCGGCGCCGCCCAGCAGGTCTGTGACCGGCTCGTGGCCGCGGGTGTGACCTCCATCCTGAACTTCGCGCCGACCGTGCTGTCCGTCCCGGAGGGCGTCGACGTGCGCAAGGTCGACCTCTCCATCGAGCTGCAGATCCTCGCCTTCCACGAGCAGCGCAAGGCCGGTGAGGAAGCCGTGGAAACCGTGGAAGCCATGACCGACGGCCTGCCGGCCTCCGCCGCGGCCAAGGAGTCCGCCGACCAGGGGCCCGACGGGGACGTCCCCGCCGTGATGCCGGCATGAGTCTCCTCGTCGTCGGGCTGAGCCACCGCAGCGCTCCGGTCAGCGTGCTGGAGCGGGCCGCGCTGGCCGCGGACGCCCAGGCCAAGCTGCTCCAGGACACGGTCGCCGCCGAACCGGCCACCGAGGCCGCGGTGCTCGCCACCTGCAACCGCATCGAGCTGTACGCGGACGTGGACAAGTTCCACGCCGGTGTCGCCGAGCTGTCCACCCTGCTCGCCCAGCACAGCGGGGTCGGCCTCGACGAGCTGACCCCCTACCTCTACGTGCACTACGAGGACCGGGCCGTCCACCACATGTTCTCGGTGGCCTGCGGGCTCGACTCCATGGTCGTCGGCGAGGGGCAGATCCTCGGCCAGATCAAGGACTCCCTGGCCACGGCGCAGGACCGGCACACCGCCGGACGGCTGCTGAACGACCTGTTCCAGCAGGCGCTGCGGGTCGGCAAGCGCGCCCACTCCGAGACGGGCATCGACCGCGCCGGTCAGTCTCTCGTCACCTTCGGCCTGGAGCAGCTGTCGTCCGGTACGCCGGTCGAGACCTGGGCCGAGGGCAAGCGCGCCCTCGTGATCGGCGCCGGCTCCATGTCGTCGCTGGCCGCAGCGACCCTCGCGCGCGCCGGGGTCGCCGAGGTCGTGATCGCCAACCGCACCCTGGACCGTGCCGAGCGCCTGGCGCAGATCCTGACGGAGGCGGACGACACGGACGTACTGGCGCGTGCGGTGCCGATGGAGTCGGTGCCGGACGAGCTGACACGTGCCGACGTCGCGGTGTCCTGTACGGGCGCGACCGGCCTGGTCCTCACGGCCCAGGCGGTCGCCGCAGCGCTGGAGGGGCGCATGGCGGGCCCGGTCACCCCCGTGCCCCCGATCACCCCGGGTTCCGGCCGTACGGCAGACGCTCGTACGACAGATGTCCGTACGGCAGAAGCCCGTACGACCGCACGTGCGACCGACGCGGAAGTCGTCGATCCGGCCGACGTATCCGACGTATCCGACGCATCCGGAGAACTCCCGCCCACCAGCCTCGGCACCGAGGACGGCTGCCCGCTCGACCTCTCGGCGGTGCAGAGCACGGCCGGTTTCTCGGTGATGGGCGAGGCCGCCGTCGCCGGAATGGGAGCCGCCGAGCTGGAGCGGCACGCGGCGTGGGTGGACAAGGGCGCCGAGGAGCGCAGCGGTCGTACGGCCGGTGCCGTCCTCGACCCGGCGGCAGAGGCCGAGGTCATCACCGCGCTCGCCGCGACCGTGGCCACCGTCGGCCGGGTCCCCGAGCGCCGCCGTCCCGAGCCCGTCGTGGAGGCCCCGCGCCCCGCACCCGTGCTCGCGCTCCTGGACCTGGCGATGCCCCGGGACATCGACGCGGCCGTGCACCGGCTGCTCGGGGTCCGGCTCGTCGACATCGAGTCGCTCGCCGAGGCGTCCGCGGACGCACCCATGGCCGCCGACGTCGACCAGGTGCGCGGGATCGTCTCCGACGAGGTCGCCGCGTTCGGCGCCGCCCAGCGCGCGGCGCACATCACGCCGACCGTCGTCGCCCTGCGCACGATGGCCGCCGACGTGGTGACCAACGAGATCGCGCGCCTGGAGGGCCGGCTGCCCGGCCTCGACGACAAGCACCGCGCCGAGATCACGCAGACCGTGCGGCGCGTCGTCGACAAGCTGCTGCACGCGCCGACCGTACGGGTCAAGCAGCTGGCGGCCGAGCCCGGCGGCGCCGGGTACGCGGACGCGCTGCGCACCCTGTTCGACCTCGACCCCGAGACGGTCGCCTCCGTCTCCCGGGCCGAGGGCAACGAGAACGACACGAACACCGAGAACGCCAAGAACCGAGGGCGAGCATGAGTGAGCCACGTCAACAACAGACGCTGAGGCTCGGGACCAGGCGCAGCAAACTGGCCATGGCCCAGTCCGGGCAGGTCGCCGACACCGTGAGGCGCCTGACGGGACGGCCCGTCGAGCTCGTGGAGATCACGACGTACGGCGACACCTCCCGCGAGCACCTCGCCCAGATCGGCGGCACCGGTGTGTTCGTGACGGCCCTGCGCGACGCACTGCTGCGGGGCGAGGTCGACTTCGCGGTGCACTCCCTCAAGGATCTGCCGACCGCGCAGCCCGAGGACCTGGCCCTGGCCGCCGTGCCGGAGCGCGAGGACCCGCGGGACGTGATCGTCGCGCGTGACGCCCTGAAGTTCAGCGACCTGCCCCGCGGGGCCCGCGTCGGCACCGGTTCGCCGCGCCGTATGGCGCAGCTGAACGCGTACGCGCGCAGCCACGGCCTGAGCATCGAGACGGTCCCGATCCGCGGCAATGTCGACACGCGGATCGGATACGTCCACAGCGGCGAGCTGGATGCGGTCGTCCTCGCCGCGGCCGGCCTCAACCGCATCGGGCGGATCGACGAGGTGACCGACTTCCTGCCGGTCGACATGGTTTTGCCCGCCCCCGGCCAGGGGGCACTCGCGATCGAGTGTGCCGCGGACAACGCGGACCTCGTCGCCGCGCTCGCCGAGCTCGACGACCCGTTCACCCGGGTCGCCGTGACCGCCGAGCGGTCCCTGCTCGCCGCCCTGGAGGCCGGTTGCAGTGCCCCTGTGGGCGCGCTGGCCGACCTTCCCCCACTCTCGGCTCCGCTCGAGCGGGGGGACCCCCATGCCGACGGGCAGATTGTCAAGGAAATGCGCCTGCGCGGCGTCGTCGGCACGACCGACGGCTCTACGCTGGTGCAGCTGTCCACCACCGGTCCCGTGCCCGAGACGCACGACCAGGCAATGGCGCTCGGTCGCGAACTCGCAGCCGAGATGCTCGCCAAGGGCGCGGCCGGTCTGATGGGGGAGCGAGCACATTGAGCCCCACCACCCTTCCCGCCGGCCTTGAACACGGGCACGTCACCTTCCTCGGTGCCGGACCCGGGGATCCGGGACTTCTCACACTGCGCGCCGTGGAGGCGCTGGCGAACGCGGACGTTCTCGTCGGCGAGCACGAGGTGCTCGACGTGGTGCGCACGCACGCCAGAGCGGGCGTCGCTGTCGTGAACACGGACGCGGACCCCTCCACGGGTGCGTATCCGGGCACGGGCACGCCTCAGCTGGCGGTCGTTGACGACAAGTCAACAGCCGCTGGTGTCCCTGTGTTGAGGGATGCCGCACATCTTGTCATGGAGGCCGCGCGGGGCGGCAGGCGGGTCGTCCGTGCGGTGTCCGGGGACCCCGGCCTGGACGCGTACGCCGCCGAGGAGATGCTGGAGTGCGCCGCCCAGGGCGTTCCGTTCGAGGTCGTGCCGGGCATTGCGACGGCCGTCGGCGTGCCCGCGTACGCGGGTGTGCCGCTGCGGGACGCGCAGGGCGCGGACGTCCGGTTCGTGGACGCGCGGACCGCCTCGGACCGCTGCTGGACCGAGGTCGGTGCGTCCGACGGCACGGTCGTGGTCTCCACGACCCTGGACTCGGTGGCGGCCGCCGCCGGCGAACTGGTGGCCGCGGGCCGCAAGCCGGACACCCCGATGACGGTGACGATCGCCGGTACGACGACCAGGCAGCGCACCTGGACCGCCACCCTCGGCTCGATCGCGCAGACGCTGAAGCAGGCGAAGGTCCTGCCGTCCCCCGAGGGGGGCCGGACGGTGATAGCCGTGGTCGGTGAGCGTCACGCCGCCGCCCAGCGCGACCAGCTGTCGTGGTTCGAGAACAAGCCGCTGTTCGGCTGGAAGGTCCTCGTCCCGCGTACGAAGGAGCAGGCGGCGTCGCTCTCCGACCAGCTGCGGTCGTACGGGGCGGTGCCGCACGAGGTGCCGACGATCGCCGTCGAACCGCCGCGCACGCCCCAGCAGATGGAGCGGGCGGTCAAGGGCCTGGTCACGGGCCGGTACGAGTGGATCGCGTTCACGTCGGTCAACGCGGTGAAGGCGGTGCGGGAGAAGTTCGAGGAGTACGGCCTCGACGCGCGCGCCTTCGCGGGCATCAAGGTGGCCGCGGTGGGCGAGCAGACGGCGAAGGCGCTGGTGGCCTTCGGCGTGAAGCCGGACCTGATCCCGTCGGGCGAACAGTCGGCCGCCGGCCTCCTGGAGGACTGGCCCCCCTACGACCCGGTGTTCGACCCGATCGACCGCGTCTTCCTCCCCCGCGCGGACATCGCCACGGAAACCCTGGTGGCGGGCCTCATCGAACTGGGCTGGGAGGTCGACGACGTCACGGCGTACCGGACGGTCCGCGCCTCGCCGCCGCCGGCCGAGACCCGCGAGGCGATCAAGGGCGGCGGCTTCGACGCGGTCCTCTTCACATCCTCGTCCACGGTCCGCAACCTGGTGGGCATCGCGGGCAAGCCGCACAACGTGACGGTGATCGCGTGCATCGGTCCGGCCACCGCGAAGACGGCGGAGGAGCACGGGCTGCGGGTCGACGTCATGGCCCCGGAGCCGTCGGTCCACAAGCTGGCGGAGGCGCTCGCGGACTTCGGTCTCAAGCGGCGCACTGCCGCGCTGGAGGCCGGCGACCCGGTGACACGGCCGAGCGAGCGACGGCCGGGGGCGCGGAGGCGTCGTACGACCTGAGCGCAGTGGGGGTGGCTGTCCCTCGGGGCCGCCGCCCCCGGTCCCCCTTCGGCGTCCGGCTCAGGGGCCCTGTCCGGCGACGATGGCGTCTCGGGTGCTCTCGACGATGCCGAGCAGTTCCGACCGTTCCTGCTGCGGCACCTCGAACTTGTCGAGCGTCTGGTTGAGGTCGTCGATGAACGCCTCCCATTCGTCCGCGGTGATCAGCAGGTCGCGATGGGAGTCCTCCATCGTGTGGCCCGTGTAGTGCTGCGGGCCACCGGTCGCCTCACCGACCATCTCGGTCACCAGGTACTTGAACCCCGGTGGCAACACGCGGTGGTGCGCCTCGTTGACGCGGGGGTTCCAGTTCAGCCGGTCGTCATTCATGATCCTGTCGATGAAATCGTCGACGACCGTGGCAATGTTGTAGATTCCGCCGAGTCGCTCGTAGAGCGGGATTGGCTCCATATCCACGCCCGCCTTCTCCGATGTCGCGGTGAATCGCGTCCGATCGCGCCGCATAGGCCTCCCTTCCAGCGGAAAGCCTTGTCATCCTCCTGGCAAACGGGAGCCCGCCCAGGTCCTGTCGTCAAACTCCCGTCGTCCGCCCGGAGGGCGGGCGGGGCAGACGGGAGTTTGACGACAGGACCTAGAAGCCGAGCCCCCGCGACAGCAGCGGCAGATGGCGTTCGTACAGCGTTGCCAGGTCTTCCTTGCCGTCGCCCTCCACCCAGTGCCGTACGAGCGTGGTGAACACGGCGACGATGGCGGCCGCCGCGCACTTGACCTCCAGGTCGGTCGCGTCCCGGGTGGTGCGTTCCGCGATGATCTCGGCGATGGCCCGCTCGCTGCGCTCCTGCTCGGCGACGTTCCGGGCCCGGATCGCGGGGTCGTTGAAGATGAGGCGGGTGCGCAACAGGAGGTCCTCGCGATCCTGTTGCAGCATCTCGCCGATCGGGCCCTTCAGGGAGTTGACGATCGCGTCCACGACGGGCTCGTCCGCGGGACGGCCACGGAGGGCCTCGACCAGGGCAGGGTCGTACTCGTCCTGGATGACCACGTCCTCCTTGGTGGGGAAGTACCGGAAGAACGTGCTGGACGAGACCTCCGCCGCCTCCGCGATCTGGTCGACCGTGGTCGCCTCGTACCCGTGCTCGGCGAAGAGGCGGTAGGCCTCGCGCCGGATGCGCTCGCGGGTCTTCTGCTTCTTGCGCTCCCGCAGACCGAGGGGCGCGGCGGAGGTCTCGTGCGTCGTCATGCGATCGATTCTGCGTGGTCGGGCACGGACCGGGCCACCGTCCGGGAGCACGTGGAACGGCCGGGGAGGAAGGCCGCGGCCAGGACGGCCCCCAGGAGCGCGATCACCCCGCACGCCGCCAGGACCAGGTTCATCCCGTGGACGAAGGCCTCGTGCGCCGAAGCTGCGAGGCCCGCGTCGTGCAGTTGCCGTGCCACCGCGTCGGCGCCGGAGACCGAGTCGCGGGCCGCGTCCGCCGCTTGGGGCGGCAGGCCGTCGGTGTGGATGCGGGCCAGGTAGCCGTAGCCGAGCAGGCTGCCGAGGCCGGCGACGCCCAGGACGGAGCCGAGCTGCTGGACGGTTTCCAGGAGGCTGGTGCCCGATCCGGCGTGGCCGGCGGGCAGCGTCCCCATCACCAGGCTGGTCGCGGGCACGACGGCGAGACCGAAGCCGAGGCCGGTGAGGGAGAGCCACAGCGCGGTGAAGCCGTAGCCGTCCGAGGCGTCCGTGGTCGCGCCGAGCAGGACACCGGCCGCGAGCACCAGCAGTCCGAGCGGTACGACGGTACGGGCGCCGAGGCGCGGGACGAGGGACTCGCTCGCGGTGGCCGCCGCCATCAGACCGCCGATCAGCGGCAGGACGCGGATTCCGGTGCCGAAGGCGTCGTTGCCGAGCACGGACTGCAGGTACTGCGGGACCACGAACAGGATGCCCATCACCGCGAAGTTGACGAAGACGGCGATGAGGGTGCCCCACAGGAAGCGGCGGTCCGCGAACAGCCGCAGATCGACGATCGGCTGTGGGTGGCGGCGCTCGCGCAGCACGAAGCCGGCCAGGAGCACAGCCGCGGCGATGAGCGAGGTGAGGACGGCCGGGCCGGTCCACCCGTCGCGCGGGATCAGGATCGTGCCGTAGACGAGGGCGGTGATGCCGACGCCGCCCAGGAGGGTGCCGAGCGCGTCGAAGGGCGCGGTGCGCGAGGCCTCCGCGTCGCGCGGCAGCAGCCACACTCCCGCGACCAGGGCCAGGGCGGCGACGGGCGCGTTGAAGAGAAAGACCGAGCCCCACCAGAAGTGGTCGAGCAGCCAGCCGCCCACCACCGGGCCGACGGGCATGCCGAGCGCGGTGGCGGCGGTCCACACGGCGATGGCCTTCGGCAGCTCCTCCTTGGCGAAGACGCGCGGCAGGATCGCCATGGACAGCGGCATGATCGCGGCGGCGCCGAGGCCGAGGACGGCCCGTGCCGCGATGACCGCCCCGGGCGAGGAGGCGAGCGTGCCGCCGAGCGACGCCAGGCCGAAGAGGGTGATGCCGGAGAGCAGCAGCCGCTTGTGGCCGTAGCGGTCGCCGAGCAGGCCGACCGGGAGCATGGCCACCGACAGGGTGAGCAGATAGCCGCCGCCGATCCACTGCAACTGCGAGCTGTCGGCGTGGAGTTCGCCCGCGATGGTGGGCAGGGCGACGTTGATGACGGTGCCGTCGAGACCGACGATCAGCACGCTCAGGGTGAGGGCGGCGAGGGCGAGCCAGCGGCGTGGTGACCGGTGAAGGGCGGATGCGGACATGTGAACCTCCCGCGAGGTGGCAACCTGATGAGAGGTTACTTCCAAATGGGAGTCGACTGTCAATATCTAGTTGTCTCTCACTTTGTGTCCGGGGGGCGGCTTCTCAGCCCCTCCGGTGCTCCGGGGTGAGGCCGTTCAGCCCGACGCAGCGTCGGCAAAAGGACTCCCGGGCCGGGCGTAGCGTAGGTGCATGACGAAGTACGGATCGTTCCCCGGTGCGCGGCCGCGGCGGCTGCGTACTACGCCCGCCATGCGCCGCATGGTCGCCGAGACCCGGCTGCACCCGGCCGACTTCATCCTCCCCGCGTTCGTGCGGGAGGGCGTCAGTGAGCCCGTGCCAATCGCCGCCATGCCCGGCGTCGTGCAGCACACCCGGGACAGTCTGAAGAAGGCGGCCGCGGAGGCGGTGGCGGCCGGGGTCTCCGGGATCATGCTCTTCGGCGTGCCCGAGGAGTCGAAGAAGGACGCCATCGGGACGCCGGGCACCGACCCGGACGGGATCCTGCAGGTCGCCCTCCGTGATGTGCGCGCCGAGGTGGGCGACGACCTCCTCGTCATGTCCGACCTGTGTCTCGACGAGACCACCGACCACGGACACTGCGGTCTGCTCGACGCCGAGGGGCGGGTCGACAACGACGCCACGCTCGAGCGGTACGCCGAGATGGCACAGGTGCAGGCCGACGCGGGTGCCCACGTCGTCGGGCCCAGCGGCATGATGGACGGTCAGATCGGTGTCGTCCGGGACGCCCTCGACCAGATCGGGCGGGAGGACGTCGCGATCCTCGCCTACACCGCCAAGTACTCCTCCGCCTTCTACGGGCCGTTCCGGGAGGCCGTCGCCTCGTCCCTGAAGGGCGACCGGAAGACCTATCAGCAGGACCCCGCCAACTGGCGTGAGTCCCTGCGGGAGCTGGCCCTCGACCTGGAGGAGGGGGCCGACATGGTGATGGTGAAGCCGGCCGGGCCCTACCTCGACATCCTCGCGCGCGTGGCCGACGCCGTGGACGTGCCGGTTGCCGCGTACCAGATCTCCGGCGAGTACTCGATGATCGAGGCCGCCGCCGAGAAGGGCTGGATCGACCGCGACCGCGCGATCATCGAGACCCTGACCGGTATCAAGCGGGCCGGCGCCCGCAACATCCTCACGTACTGGGCCACCGAGGTCGCCCAGAAGCTGCGCTAGCCGAACGTCAGCGGTACGTCTGCGTACGTCCGCGTACGTCCGCGTACGTCTGAGTACGTCCGTGTACGTCTGAGTACGTCTGAGTACGTCTCAGTACGTCAGGGCCGCGTCCCGGCTCGACAGCCAGTACGTCACCGCCAGCTTGTCGTCGATGTGCACGCCCTTCGCCGGGAGCGCCGGGTGGGCGTCCGGGCCGGTGGGGAGCGTGACCGTCAGCGTCTTCACGGTGCGGCCGTTCCTGCCGGTGCCGTCCGCCGCAGACAGGACCACGCCCGCGTAGGCCGACTCGCCGGGGGAGAGGGTGATCGCGGCGCGCGGTTTCGTCTCCGGGGCGGGCCGCGGGGAGGAGTGCTCCTCGCCGAAGCCGGCCTTCGGGTAGCCGGTGAGGGTGCAGTTCGTGGCGCCCGTGTTGGTCACCGTCAGGAGCAGGTGGTTGACGGGACGCGAGAACTGCGTCGCTGTCGTCTGCGTATGCCTGCCCGAGCAGGGGGCGGCCCTGCCGGAGCGCTCCGCGCCGCGGACGGCCGTGCTCGGCAGGGACGACGAGGAGGGGCCCTCGTCCCGTACGCCTTCTCCGTTCTGGCAGGCCGAGAGTGCGAGCGCGGCGAGCGCGACCGTGGTGGCGGCGAGCAGGCGGGTACGGGCAGTGCGAGAGGACATGGTCGGGGCCCTTCGACGTGAACGAGCTGGGGGGTGGCGCCGCCGTTCGACCGGTGGCCGGGAGCAGCAGCCTCAGGGCCCAGCTTCGGTGGTATGTCCATCCCGCCGCCACCACCACCGGTGTTTTCGGGACGCCGGGACCGAGCGATGTGGCGTGACCTGCAGAAACGCTATCCCACGGGAACATGGTCCGGGACGCCCACGGGGCCTGTACTGCCGGTGAACAGCGGACCGGGCACTTCCAACTGGCCCCAGGAGCTACGTTGTTGACCATTGAATTGGTTGACGGCTACCCGGTGGACCGTGCTGCGGCCGCCGCCGCGCTCGCCGCCAACCCGCGCGGTTGCCTCGACGTCCGGCACAACCGCGACTTCCTTCGACGCGCTGTGGCGCGGCCGGCGAGTGTACGCGGCCACCGGCCGAAAGGCCGAGCGGGCACCGGCGGGTCCGGCTCGCTCATCCCTCCGTGCCGAACCACAACTCGGCGAGTGCGTCGAGGCGCGGTTCGGCGGGGTTCGGCAGCTCGTGCAGGTACAGGGACAGGTCGCTGTACACATGCAGCAGTGTGTACGCGAGCAGCTGGTCCGGGTCGTGCGGGGCGCGTCCGTAGGCCTCGTAGAAGCGGCGCAGCAGGCGCGGATCGGCGCGGGAGACGAACAGGCCGACGCTCGCGAAGTCGTACGCCGGGTCGCCGATCAGCACCGGCTCGAAGTCGAACAGGCCGGTCAGCCTGGGCCCGTTGCGCATGTCGACGGTCAGGTGCTCGCGCATGAACTCGGTGTGCAGCAGGGAGCGTTCGGTGGAGACGGGCAGGGGTACGGTGTCCAGGAACTCGGGGATCTGGCTCAGCCAGGGCTCGGTGACCCCGTTGACATGGTGGTGCCGGAGCACGTCCGCGCGCCGGCGGCGCAGGAGCGCGCTCCAGTCCGTGGGGCCGACGACGTCCGTCAGCGGCTGCCAGTTCATCTCGTGCAGCGCGGCCAGCGTCTCGGCCGCCTCCGCGACGAACCGGTCCCTTTCCAGCGCTGTGAGCCGTGGCCAGGCCTCGGCGAGACTCAGGCCGGGCAGCCGGGACATCAGTACGAACCGCCAGCCGTTCGTGTACTCGTCGGTCGCATGCAACCGCGGTGTGGGAAGTGGAAGTTGACCCCAAAGATGGGCCAACACCCGTGCCTCCCTGATCGATTCGGCAGCCTCGAACCGCGGATACAGCTTCAGCACCATGTCGCCCCCGACCGCGTACACGGGCAGCGACCCTTCGTCGAAACGCCTCAACGCCAGTCCTACGAGCCCTAGTTGGCCGCACAGGTCCTCCACGGCGGGCCGTAGCACCGTCTCGTCCAAGACCATTGCTTCCAACTGGGCATTCGTGTCCACGGTGGGCAGCATGGGCCGCATGCTAGGGCCCACAACCTGTCGTCCGCATGGCGAAACGAAGTTGTTGTACGGGGCAGTTATATCCCTAAGGTGCGCGGACGAGGTGTTTTCGAGTGGCGTACCAACGGCGTTCCACGCCGTGCCGTGCGCCCGTACACACAAGGAGCCGCCGCCGTGACCTCCATCGACAGTGTGATCACCAGCCCGCCACCGCCCGCGTTCGCCGCGCGGGTCGCCGCGGTCGGCGGCTCCCCTGTACGGGACATCCTCGCCGTCACCTCTCGTCCCGAAGTCGTCAACTTCGCGGGCGGACTGCCCGCCCCCGGACTCTTCGACGCGGAGGGAGTCGCCGCCGCGTTCCACGCCGTGCTTGCCGAGGTGCCGCAGCGGGCACTGCAGTACTCGACGACCGAGGGCGAGCCCGTGCTCCGGGCCGCGCTCGCCGGGCGCACCACCGTGCGGGGCCTGCCGACCGGGCCCGACGACGTGCTCGTCACCACCGGCTCCCAGCAGGCGCTGTCCCTGCTCGCGACCGCCCTGCTGGAGCCCGGAGACACCGTCCTCGTCGAAGACCCGTGTTATCTCGCGGCACTCCAGGCGTTCGGCTTTGCGGGCGCCCGGATCGTCGCCGTGCCCGGCGACGCGGACGGGATCGACCCCGACGAACTGGAGGAACTGGTCGCGCGGGAGCGCCCCAAGCTGCTCTACACGGTCCCCACCTTCCAGAACCCCACCGGCCGCACCCTGCCCGCAGAGCGCCGCGCCGCGATCGCGCGCGTCGCCGCCCGGCGCGGGCTGTGGATCGTCGAGGACGACCCGTACGGCGAACTCCGCTTCGAGGGCGAGCGAGTGCCGTGGATCGCCTCGTACGAGGACGCGTACGACCGCGCCGTGCTGCTCGGCTCCTTCTCCAAGGTGATGGCCCCCGGGCTGCGGCTCGGCTGGCTGCGGGCGCCTGCGGCGCTGCGGCGGGCCTGCGCGGTCGCCAAGCAGGCGGCCGACCTGCACACGCCGACCGTCAACCAGCTCGCCGCCGCGCGCTACCTGGCCGACCGCGACCTCGACGCGCATGTGGCGCGGGTCGCCGCCGCGTACCGCGAGCGCCGGGATGCCATGCTCGCGGGTCTGGCGGACGCGCTGCCCGAGGGATCCGTCTGGAACCGGCCCGAGGGAGGCATGTTCCTGTGGGCCCGGCTCCCCGAGGCGTACGACACCACGGCCCTGCTGCCGCGAGTGGTGGAGCAGGACGTGGCGTACGTCCCCGGCGCGCCCTTCTACGCGGGCGCACCGGAGTGGTCGACGATGCGGCTGTGCTTCGTCACGCACACGCCCGAGGAGATCGCGGAAGGGCTGATGCGTCTGGGGAAGGGACTGCGCTAGGTGTACTGCCCGTGCGGTTTGGTCAGTCCCACCAGAAGGACCAGATCCGCTGCCCCAGGACCTCGCGCTCGGCATACGCGGACAGCGTTTCGTGGTGTCCCTGGGTGATGTTGTCCGGGCAGAACGCGAAGTGCTCGGCTGCCACCGCCTCCGCCTCGGCGGGGGTGGTGGGCGGCGCGGCGACCGAGAGGACCAACTGGTCGAAGGTGAGCGCGACGACACGTATGCCGAAGCGGTCCTCCCAGGAGCGGAGCACGGAAGACAGCCGCGCGGTGTCGCTCTCGTAGTTCGCAGGGCCGCTCCAGCCGATGGCCGCGGGGATGTCGGCGGAGCGGCGGGCCGGAACCAGGGCGAGGCGCGGCTCCTTGAACCACGATCCCTCGTCCAGCAGCCGGTCGGCGACCTCGGCGGCGCGGGTGTCGGGGTCGGCTTCCAGCCGGGCCGCGGCGGCGGGGCCCGGCCACTCGGGGCCGAACGGCGCGAGCATCTCGTCGAGTTCGTCGTCCGCGTCCTCGCCCTCCTCCCCCCAGTACTCGGCCAGCACCTCCACGGCGTCGTGATCCCCGGGATATGTCATCTCCCCGGGCATCAACTCCCATTCCTCAGGACCGCCTTGGTTCCCACCGACATCGATGAGTACCGGAAGGAGCCCCACCCGCGCGGCGGGCGTGCCCAGCCGCGCCCAGTTTCCGGAGGACGCCGGACGCCCGGCATGCCACAGCAACGGCTCGTGCCACGGACCGTCGTCCGTCGCGTCGATCAGTCTCCCGGGCGGGAGTTCAAGCCCGAGCGCGCGCCCGCTCGGATCGGCCGCCAGCTTGGGCAGCGGGTTGGGAAGTGTCGCCATGTCAGGTGACTGTAGAGGCAGGCAGTGACAACGGGTCCGGATGGTGCCCGTTACCGGGGAGAGCAGCGCCACTCACGCGAAATCGAATGCATGGTGCTAGTGTCATTAGCACCATGTTGCTGCGCTTGGACACCACAGACACCCGCCCCCTGCACGAGCAGGTGGCAGGCGCCATCCGGCGCGCCATTGCCGAGGGTGAGTGCCGGCCGGGCGATCGCCTGCCGTCGGCACGTGACCTCGCCGAGGCACTGGACATCAACGCCAACACCGTCCTGCGTGCCCTGCGCAGCCTCCGGGACGAGGGCCTGCTGGAGTTCCGCAGGGGCCGGGGGGTGACCGTGGCCGAAGGCGCCGACCAACGGTCAGGGCTGCTGGGCCGGGTGCATGCGCTGGTGACCGAGGCGGCGCGTCTGGGCTACAGCAGGACCGATCTCATCGAGATGATCAGGGGGATACCGTGAACGACCGTACGAGGCCCGAGCGGGGGGCGCGTTGGGGCGCCGTGGTGTGGACAGCGGGCACCGCGGTTCTGATCGCTGCCCTGCCCTGGGCCGCGAGCGGACGGCTGCCGGACCGGCTGGCCACTCACTGGACTTTCGGGCGGAGCACGCCAGACGGTTCGATGCCCCTCTGGGCCGCCTCCCTCATCCCGGTGCTGATCTGGTTTGCCCTGGCAGCGACCGTGGTCCTGGTGCTGCGACGGACCGCGGACGCCGCACCCGCAGCGGGGCGACCGTGGACCGCCACCGCACTGCTGTCCGGGGGCGTCCTCCTCGGCGGCGTACAGGCGTCCGTCGTCCGCGCGAACCTCGACCGCACGGACTGGCATCAGGCCCACCGGCCGACGGCGTGGATCGTCGCGACCCTCGCGGCCGCGGTCGTCGCCGGAGTCGCCGGATGGTTCGTGAGCACGCGCGGGCGGGTCGCTCCCGCTTCCACCCGACCCGACCCTCGTGAACCGGCCCTGGAGATCCCCGAGGGGCAGCGTCTGGTGTGGTTCTCCCGCACCACCAACCCCTGGCTCCGACTCCTGGCGGCCGGGACCGGCCTGATGGCGGTGGCAGCCGTGGTCGCCCTCGTCAGCGGCCTCGCCGGACCCGGCGAGGGGTGCGTACTGTTCGCCCTCTGCGCGCTCACGTCCGTCGTGCTGGCCGGCTGCGCCGCGGTGCAGGCGCGTGTGTCGGAACGGGGCCTGGAAGTGGCGTTCGGCCCGCTCGGCTGGCCCGTACGGCGCTGGGCGGCCACGGACATCGAATCCGCCCGCGCCGAGAACCGGACACCCGCACAGGTCGGCGGCTGGGGCTACCGGCTCAGCGGCCTCGGCACCACGGTCATGCTGCGCAGCGGAGAATGTCTCGTCATCCGCATACGGGGCAGGCGAAACGAATTCGCGGTCAGCGTCGACGACGCCAAGCGCGGCGCGGCACTGCTGAACGCGCTGGGCCCTAGCGGGTCGCGTACGCGGTGAAAACGGCCCAGGTGGCGGGGGTTACCTGGAGGGTGGGGCCGGTTGAGTTCTTGGAGTCGCGGATGTGGACGGTCGTCTCCATGTCGGACTCGTGTCCTGTGAAGGCGACTTCGAGACATTCGCCGCCTTCGCTGCCGCTGTAGGCCGACTTGAACCACTGAAGTGCGGTGCTCATTGCTCTGCTAGCAGACGGTCCAGCAGGCGCTTTGACTCCTGCGGAGCGAGGGCCTGTGCCCGCAGCATCGCACGACAGCGGGCCCGGTGAGCCACGCATCCCCGACGAGGCCGACGAGGGCGGGCGCGGACTGCTGCTGGTGGCCGCACTCTCCGACAAGTGGGGGGTGGGGGAGCGCGAACTCGGCAAGGTGGTGTGGTGCGAGTTCGCACTCCCAGCGATCACTCGTTGTTGTAGATCTCGAAGGACTTTGCCTTGCTGTCCCAGTTGCCGTTGTGCACCGTGATCATGAACCAGTGCTTCTCCGGGAGGTCGTACCACCCGCCATCAGCGGCGCTGGCGTAGTGGCACTTGCCGTCGTTCTTGGTGTCGGTCAGGCTGTACCGGAACTCCTTCTTGGTCTCGTCGTAGACGTAGACCCAGGCGTAGTCGCCGTCCGACTTGATGTCGCACACCTTGATGTGGTCGCCGTGCTTCTCGAAGTATGCGACGGCGCCCTTGGTGCCGTCGTACCACGGGCCGTAACCGTAGGTGATTGCTGCTGCCGGCGAGGTGGCCACAACGGTCGCGGACACGGCGGCGACCGCCACCATGCCGATGCGTCCTACAAGCTTTGACTTCACGATGAGTCCAATCCGTAAGGGCCTTGGCGGCCCGTTCAGTTCAGTCCCCGTGCCCCGTACAACGGTTCTGCGGCGGGACTCTTCGTGATCTTCCTATCAGGCAAGTCCGTTCTTGGTCCAAGCGGTTGAACGCAGGGGCGGCGTACGCCGGAGCCGACGACGGTCGCCGCGCCTCCCCCCGAGTGGCGCGGCGACCGCGACGGATGGCGGGCAGTCCGGATTGCTTCCTTACGCCCGGCTGCTCGCACCGCTCATAATTCGTGGGTCCGTCGGGGCGCGCGATGGTTTCGGTTCTGACCGAACCGTGCCGAGGTGTGGGAGACGAATGGCGCATGCTGCGGGTGCACTTCACCGCCGAGGATCTGCTCCGGGTGTCCTTCGCGCCCGAGCCGGCCCCGCTGATGGAACTCGGGCTCGCCATCTCCGTGTTGAGACGTCAGGACACGCCGGCCGTGCTGCGGCGGTGGCAGCAGCGGGCTCGGGAGGCGTTTCCCGGGGAGGCCCGGCCGCTCCTCGAACTCGTTCCGCCCACCGCCAAGGGTCCCCTGTTCCTCGATCCGCTCAGCCGCGGGCTCGAGGCCGGGCTCGACACCGTGCTGTCGACGCCGGCCGAGCGTGTCCGCGCGGAGCTCGACAGCCGGATTCCGGAGTGGCTGCGGATGACACCGTGGCTGCGGCGGCTCGCCGACCGGGACCGTGAGGCCTGGGGCGAACTGGAGCGGGCGCTGCGTTCCGCGTACGGCGGTCTCCTCGCCGCGTCCTGGGCGAGCGTCCGGACCGCCTTCGACGCCGAACACGCCTGGCGGAGCCGGGTGCTCGCGCAGTACGGGATCCGGACCGCGCTGGCCGGACTCGGGCCCGGCGGGCGGTGGGAGGGCACGACCCTCGTCTTCGACGAGCCCGACGACGTACGGCTGCCGGACATACGGGTGACGCTCTCCGGGCACGGTGTCGTCCTGCTGCCTTCCACCGTGTGGACCGGCCGCCCGCTGGCGGCCGTGCGCGACGGCGCCCCCGGCATCCTGATCTACCGGACCGCCCCGCTGCCCCTGCTCGGTGACCGCCCCGCGAACGGCCGCGGCGACGCGCTCGGCGCGCTCCTCGGCCGTACCCGGGCGGCGGTGCTCGAACTGCTCACCCGGCAGCGCACCACCAGCGATCTCGCCCGGGAGCTCGGTGTCAGCAAGTCCTCCGCGTCAGAGCACACCAAGGCCCTGCGTGAGGCCCGTCTGATCACCACGCACCGCGACGGCAAGGCCGTCTGGCACACCTGCACACCACTCGGCCTCGACCTGCTGATCACACAGGCCGAGGCCGACGGTGACGGATCCGATGGATCGATCGGAACGATCGGATCGAGCGGATCGGTCAGAGGCGCTCGGGCGTCCTGATGCCCAGGAGGGCCATGCCCTGGTGGAGGGTGCGGGCCGTGATGTCGCACAGGAAGAGGCGGTTCTCGACCTGCTCGGGCGTTTCGGCCTTCAGGACCGGGCACTTGTCGTAGAAGGACGTGTACAGCGACGCCAGCTGGTAGAGGTACGCCGCCAGCTTGTGCGGGGCGTACTCCGCCGCCGCCTCGGCCGCGGTCTCCGCGAAGTGGTCCACGTGCAGGCCCAGGGCGCGCTCCGCGTCCGCCAGCGTCAGTTCCGGGTGCGCGGACGGCCGTACGCCGCCGGCCTTGCGCAGGATGGACTGGATACGGGCGTACGCGTACTGGAGGTAGACGGACGTGTCGCCGTTCAGTGAGACCATCTGGTCGAGGTCGAACTTGTAGTCGCGGCTCGCCGACGTCGACAGGTCCGCGTACTTCACCGCGCCGATGCCCACCTGGGCGCCGCGCTCGGCGATCTCCTCCTCGGACAGGTCCTGCGCCTTCTCCCGTACGACGGCGGAGGCCCGCTCGACCGCCTCGTCCAGAAGGTCGACCAGGCGGACCGTCTCGCCCTCACGCGTCTTGAACGGCTTGCCGTCCTTGCCGAGGACCGTGCCGAAGGCGAGCTGGAACGCCTTCACGTCGCCGTTCAGCCAGCCGGCCCGGCGGGCCGTCTCGAAGACCATCTTGAAGTGGAGCGACTGACGGGCGTCCACGACGTAGACGATGCTGTTCGCCTTCAGATTGAAGACACGGTCGCGGATCGCGGAGAGGTCCGTGGCCGCGTAGCCGTACCCGCCGTCCGACTTCTGCACGATCAGCGGGACCGGGTTGCCGTCCGGGCCCTTGATGTCGTCGAAGAAGACACACAGGGCGCCCTCGGAGCGGACGGCCACGCCGGACTCCTCCAGCAGACGGCACGTCTCCTCGAGCATGTCGTTGTAGCCCGACTCGCCGACGATGTCCGGGTCCCGGATCTCCATGTCCAGCTTCTCGAAGACGGAGAAGAAGTAGATCTTCGACTCGTCGACGAACTTCTGCCACATGGCCAGCGTGTGCGGGTCGCCGGCCTGGAGGTCGACCACCCTGCGGCGGGCACGCGTCTTGAACTCCTCGTCGGAGTCGAAGAGCCTGCGGGCCGCCTTGTAGAGGCGGTCGAGGTTCGACATCGCCTCTTCGCCGGTGACCTCGGCGGCCTTGTGGTCCAGCTCGTGCGGGTGCTCGTCCAGATACTGGATGAGCATGCCGAACTGGGTGCCCCAGTCGCCGATGTGGTGCCGGCGGACGACCGTCTCGCCGGTGAACTCCAGGAGCTTGACCACGGAGTCACCGATCACCGCGGAGCGGAGGTGGCCGACGTGCATCTCCTTCGCCACGTTCGGCTGGGCGTAGTCGATGACCGTGGTGCCCGGGTTCTCGGAATACGGCACACCGAGGCGGCCCTCGGAGTCGGCGGCGCGGGCGGCCAGGTTCTCGGTGATCGCCCTGTCGGTGACCGTGATGTTGAGGAAGCCGGGGCCGGAGACCTCGACGTCCTTGATCAGGTCGCCGGTGACGACGTGGGAGACGACCTCGGTCGCCAGGTCGCGGGGGTTCGCCTTCGCCTTCTTGGCCAGGGCCAGGATGCCGTTGGCCTGGTAGTCCGCCCGGTCGCTGCGTCGCAGCAGCGGGTCCGCGGCAGCCTCCGGCAGGGTGGCCGAGAGGGCGTTCGCGAGGCGCTGGTGGACGGAGGCGGTGAGGGACGTGACCGAGGCCATGGGGTGGGTGCCGTTCTCCTCGAGGGTCTGATGGATGAAGCCAGTATCCCATGGGGGGTAAAGCGGTTTTTCCGGCTGTGGACGACCTGGGCGCCTCGTACCGGAGCTCCTACGGGAGTACGGGGTGTGCCAGGCGTACTAGGGCTTCCCACGGGGAACAGTGCGCGGACCTCCCAGCCCGCGCCCACGCGGGGGCCCGTGTGGAGTTCGCCGCCCAGGGCCGTGACCCGTTCCATCAGGCCGACCAGGCCGAAGCCGCCGCCGTGCGCCGCGGGCGGTAGCCGGGTGCCGCCCCGGCCGTCGTCCGTCACCGACACCTCCAGACGGTCGCCGTGGCGGTGCAGGGAGACCGCGATGTCGGTGGCGTCGCCCGCGTGGCGCCGTACGTTCGTCAACGCCTCCTGAACCACCCGGAAGGCGGCCGCCTGCACCTCGTGCGGCAGATCGTCCGGGAGGGTGGGATCGCAGCGCAGGGTGACCTTCTGGCCCGGGGCCGCGAAGCCGTCCGTGAGGCCCGCGATACCGGCCAGATCACCCACCGGGCGCCGGTCGGCCGCCTCCGGACCGGAGTCGCGCAGCACGCCGACCGTGCGGCGCATCGACGCCAGAGCCTGCGTCGCGGTGCGTTCCATCCCCGCCAGCACGGAGTCCAGGTCCTGCGGCTGCGTGGTCGCCATCATGCGGGCCACCTGCGTCTGCACCAGGATGCCGGTCACGTGGTGGGCGACGAAGTCGTGCAGGCCGGCGGCGATGGCCAGGCGTTCGTCGCGGCGCGTCTCGCTGACCGCCACCGTGCGGTAGTCCAGTGAGCGCAGGTAACCGGCGAGCCAGGCGGTGAGACCGATCCGGCTGCAGCGGGAACCGACCGGGGGCTCGCGCACTCTTGAAAAGCGGTTTTCGTGGTTGTGGCCGGGACTGGGACAATGGAGCGGTCAGCCGTGCAGACCGTACCGGCTGCTCTTGGAGAAAGAAGGACGTGCCGATCGTGGCTCAGAGCACCGAGACCACCGACTGGGTCTCCCGTTTCGCGGATGAGGTCATCGAGGAGTCGGAGCGCCGGGCCCCGAACAAACCGGTTGTCGTCGCGTCGGGACTCTCCCCCTCCGGGCCCATCCACCTGGGCAACCTCCGCGAGGTCATGACCCCGCACCTCGTCGCCGACGAGGTCCGGCGGCGCGGGTACCAGGTGCGCCACCTGATCTCCTGGGACGACTACGACCGGTACCGCAAGGTGCCGGCCGGTGTGGCCGGGGTCGACGAGTCGTGGTCCGAGCACATCGGCAAGCCGCTGACGTCCGTGCCGGCCCCCAAGGGTTCCGCGTACCCGAACTGGGCCGAGCACTTCAAGGCGGCCATGATCGAGTCGCTCGCCGAGCTGGGCGTCGAGTTCGACGGCATCAGCCAGACCGCGCAGTACACCTCCGGTGTGTACCGCGAGCAGATCCTGCACGCCATGAAGCACCGGAACGACATCGACGCGGTCCTCGCCCAGTACCGGACCAAGCCCAAGGCCGCCAAGAAGCAGCAGCAGAAGGCCGTCGACGAGGCCGAGCTGGAGGCCGAGGAGGGCTCGGGCGCCGCGTCCGAGGACGACGGCAGCTCCGGCTCCGCCGGGTACTTCCCGTACAAGCCCTACTGCGGCAACTGCGAGAAGGACCTCACCACCGTCACCGCCTACGACGACGACACCACCGAGCTGACGTACGCCTGCAACGAGTGCGGCTTCTCCGAGACCGTTCGGCTGAGCGAGTTCAACCGCGGCAAGCTGGTCTGGAAGGTCGACTGGCCCATGCGCTGGGCGTACGAGGGCGTCATCTTCGAGCCCAGCGGCGTCGACCACTCGTCCCCGGGGTCGAGCTTCCAGGTGGGCGGGCAGATCGTCGGGATCTTCGGCGGCAAGCAGCCGATCGGCCCGATGTACGCGTTCGTCGGCATCAGCGGGATGGCCAAGATGTCGTCGTCCCGGGGCGGGGTCCCGACCCCCGCCGACGCGCTGAAGATCATGGAGCCGCAGCTCCTGCGGTGGCTGTACGCCCGCCGCAGGCCCAACCAGTCCTTCAAGATCGCCTTCGACCAGGAGATCCAGCGGCTTTACGACGAGTGGGACAAGCTCGCGGGCAAGGTCGCCGACGGATCCTCCCTGCCGGGAGACGTCGCCGCGTACACGCGGGCCGTCGGCACCGCCGCCGGTGAACTGCCGAAGACGCCGCGCCCGCTGCCGTACCGCACGCTCGCGTCCGTCGCCGACATCACCGCCGGCCACCAGGACCAGGCACTGCGCATCCTGTCGGACCTCGACCCGGCCAACCCGCTCGACTCGCTCGACGAGGCCCGGCCGCGGTACGACAAGGCCGAGGCGTGGATCAACACGCACGTGCCCGCCGACCAGCGGACCATCGTGCGCGAGGAGCCCGATGCCGAGCTGCTGAAGTCCCTCGACGAGGCGTCCCAGCAGTCGGTACGGCTGCTGCTCGACGGGCTGGCCGAGCACTGGTCCCTCGACGGGCTGACCCACCTCGTGTACGGCGTGCCCAAGGTGCAGGCCGGGTTCCCGGCCGACGCCACCCCCAAGGAGCTGCCGCCGGAGATCAAGACGGCTCAGCGGACGTTCTTCGCCCTGCTGTACCACCTGCTGGTCGGGCGGGACACCGGGCCGCGGCTGCCTACGCTGCTGCTCGCGGTCGGGCAGGAGCGGGTGCGGAGGCTGCTCGGGGAGTAAGCGGTAAAGGAAAGGGGCCCTCAGCAGAGGGCCCCTTTTCCATGCGGTTTCTCTTACGCGATGTGGTCGTCCTGCAGCTCCGCCGTGTGACGGTTGGTGAAGCGGTTGACCATGCGCTCGGCCTCACGCTGCGGCAGGGAGATGCCGTACGTCGCCTCCACGTCGCCGCGGAACTGGCCGACGGTGGGGTAGCTGCCGTCGATCGACTGGCGGAAGACCTGGTAGAAGTCCTCCTCGCTCGGCTCGACGGGGGGAGTGCCACCGCCCTCGCCGAGTTCCCGGGTGCGGTTCGGGCCGACCGGGATGGGGAAGCTGCCGGTGTCCTCCGGAGAAGGTTGCTGGGCGGGGGCCTGCTCGTACTGCGGCTCCTCGTACTGCGGCTCTTGGTGCTGCTGGTGCTCCTCGTACCACTGCTCGTACTCGGCCTCGGGGTCGAACGAGGGGTCGAACGAGGGGTCGTAGCCGCCCTGGTATTCGATCTGCTGATGGGCGTTGAACCAAGGGCTCTGGTCGTCGGGCTCGGGTACGTAGTCCAGTTGCCCGGCATTCTGGTTGCCCACCAGTTGCGGGCGCTGCTCGCCGGGAAGTGCCGCTCCCTGTGGGACGGGCGCCACCCCAGCGGCACGATTGCCCACAGCCGGGTCCGGCTGCGGCGCCGGCGGTATCAGGGCCGGTTCTATGCCCGCCGCCGCCAGGCCCGCCGGAGCCGTCTCGCCCAAGGGGACGCCGTACCGCGCGAGCCTCAGCGGCATCAGCGACTCCACCGGAGCCTTGCGCCGCCACGCCCGGCCGAAGCGCGAACGCAGACGGGCCTGGTAGACGAGACGTTCCTGCTCCAGCTTGATGACCTGGTCGTAGGAGCGCAGCTCCCACAGCTTCATACGGCGCCACAGCAGGAACGTGGGGATGGGGGAGAGCAGCCACCGGGTCAGACGGACGCCCTCCATGTGCTTGTCCGCCGTGATGTCCGCGATCCGGCCGATCGCGTGGCGGGCCGCCTCGACCGCGACCACGAACAGCACCGGGATCACCGCGTGCATGCCCACGCCCAGCGGGTCCGGCCAGGCCGCCGCACCGTTGAACGCGATCGTCGCCGCCGTCAGCAGCCAGGCCGTCTGGCGCAGCAGGGGGAAGGGGATCCGGATCCAGGTCAGCAGCAGGTCCAGGGCCAGCAGCACGCAGATACCCGCGTCGATGCCGACCGGGAAGACATAACTGAAGTTCCCGAAGCCCTTCTTGATGGCCAGCTCACGAACGGCCGCGTACGAACCCGCGAAGCCGATCCCGGCGATGATGACGGCACCGGTGACGACCACGCCGATGAGAATCCGGTGCATCCGTGTCAGCTGCAGTGGCGCGGCCACCTGTACTCCCCTCCCCTTGCGTGTTGTTGCGCGCAACAGGGTGGCACACCCGTGTCACGAACAGGTCGCCGGAGTGCGGGAGCCCGGCCCGCACGGGGACCGGGCTCCGGCAACTGTCCTGGTGGCACTACGAGTTCCGGAGCGGCCGGGTCAGTTCTTCTTGGACGCCGAAGCCGACGGCGACGCGCTCTTCGACGGGCTCGCGGACCCGGACTTCGACGCCGAGGCGCCCTTCGACGCCCCCTGCGACGGCGACGTGCCCGCCTTGCCGCCCTGGTTCGCCGCCGACACGGCGGACACGGCCTCCTTCACGGCCTTCTCCGCCGCCTTGGTCAGGCCGTCCGCGTCCGGCGTCTTGTCACCGGCCAGGCCCGCACCGTTGTAGTCGAGGGTGATGACGACGTTCTCCACGCGCGCGACAACCGTCTGCTGCTTGAAGGCGCCTTCCTTCTTCTTCAGGTCGTAGCGCACAGCCGTCGCCTGGTCGCCCACCCCGGAGACCGGCTCCGCCTTCGTGTTCTGCGCGCCCTCGGCGGACTGGGCGTCCTGCACCTGCTTGGTGTAGTACTCCTGCGCGAGCTTGTTGCCGTCGCCGCGCGTGGCGTCCGACTCGAAGCGCAGCAAGGAGACGTTGAGCCAGCGGAACTGCGAGCCCTTGACGCCGTTGTTCTCCAGGCTGTTCCACGAGCAGCTCGAACGCGTCGCCGCGTCGTCCGACGAGCCCTTCTTGCCGGACTTCGCCCCCTTCGGCACCAGGTCGTCCAGGGTCTTCTGAGACAGCACGGCACAGGAGTCGGGCAGCGTGGAGTACGCGGCCGGCTGCACGGCGTTCGCCGAGGCGCTCTGCGAGGGCTTCGCGCTCGACGTCTGCTTCTGCTTCGCGTCGCCGCCGGAGCCGGAGCCGGAGCCCGAGGAGCACCCGGCGGCTACGAGTACCGCCGGGACGGCGGCCGCGCAGACAAGGAGGCGGCGCAGACGCGCGCCCCGCCGGCCCGGCTGCCGCTCGCCCTGATCGTGCTGATCTCTCCCCCACTGCCTAAACGGCGTGGGTGGTATCCCCAGGTCTCGCTGTGCAGGTCGGTGCATGGTTCCTTCACTCATGACGCTCGTGGGTCGTGCGGTCGGATCGGGTCCGAGGGGCCACGGTACGCGGTGGGGACGCATGCGGTGTGAGGTTCGGTTCCCTTGCCGGGGTGCTCGCAGGGCGCCGGTCAGCCGAGGGAACTGTCCAGCTGACGGGCCAGTTTCCGGGCCTTGTCCTGCATGTCCTTGCTGCTCGGGACCGTTCCGGTGGTGGTCGGCTGCTCGTCGTACTGGATGGTCACGATCACGTTGGACGTGCGGAACACCACAGTCACGGTGCGCTGCTGGGAGGTGCTCAGCTGATCGTTCAGGAACGCCTCGTCGCCGAGGTCGTCGAGCGTGCGCGGCTGGAGGTCGGCCGGGGTTCCGGTGGCCGACGGGCTCCCCGAGGCGGCGGAGGAGGAGGCGGACGAGGGCGAGGACGCGGAGGCGGAGGCGGAACCGGAGGGCGTGGCCGTGATGCTCGGGCTCACCTTGGCGGTGCCGCTGCCCGAGGGGCTGGTACTGGGCTCGGGCAGGTCCGCGGCCTGCTCCTTGGTGCCGAAGACCTGCTGCGCGCGGTTGTCGTCGCTGACGGCGTTGTCGTACGACACCACCCGCTCCAGGTCGACGAACAGATGGTCCGTGGCGTCGGCCGAGTCGGCTTTCCAACGGCAGCCGGAGCGGCGGTCGTTGTTGTACGTGGGCGCGGCATCGCCCTCGTACGCCTTGTCGCGCTGCTCCTGGTCCGCGATCTGCTTCAGGCCCGGCATGAGCGAGTCGAGGGTGGTGTGGCTCACCACGCTGCAGGCGTCGGCGAGGGTGCGGTACTTGCCGGGCTGGGCGGCGTTCGCGCTCGCGGTGGAGCCGCCGGCCTTCGAGTCGTTCGTCGCGCTGCCGCTGCCGGAGCTGCCGGTGCAGGCAGTCAGCAGGGCCGCAAGGAGCGCGGCGGCGCCCGGTACGTACGCCTTCCGCTGCACGGTGAGGCTCCTCTCGACGGTTCGGCGGGGTGTGTCCGCTGGTAGTCCGTGGTTAATCGGTTGCCGCGTGGGCCGGACTCCTGGAGACAATGTGTATCGCACGCACTGCCGTGGACGCCGGTCCGTTGTCCTTTATGTCGACCTTGGCGCCGGTTTTGCGATTTAAGACTTGTGAAGCTTTTCGGGGGACAAGAGAGATATAGAGATATGTCGTATGTAGAGGTGCCGGGGGCGAAGGTTCCGATCCGCATGTGGACGGACCCGGCGACGGTCGAGGACGTCGCCATGCAGCAGCTGCAGAACGTGGCGACGCTGCCGTGGATCAAGGGCCTCGCTGTCATGCCGGACGTGCACTTCGGCAAGGGGGCGACGGTCGGGTCGGTCATCGCGATGCGGGACGCGGTGTGCCCGGCGGCGGTGGGCGTGGACATCGGCTGCGGAATGTCCGCCGTCAGGACGTCGCTCACGGCGAACGATCTGCCGGGGGATCTCTCGCGACTTCGGTCGAAGGTCGAGCAGGCCATTCCGGTGGGGCGGGGGATGCATGACGACCCGGTTGATCCGTTGCGCCTGCATGGGTTTGCGACCTCGGAATGGGGCGACTTCTGGGGGCGGTTCGATGGGGTGGCCGAAGCGGTCAAATTTCGTCAGGATCGGGCGAAAAAGCAGATGGGAACGCTCGGGTCTGGCAACCACATGGTCGAACTTTGCCTCGATCAGTCGGGTTCTGTCTGGCTGATGCTGCACTCCGGTTCCCGGAACATCGGGAAGGAACTGGCCGAGTACCACATCGGTGTCGCACAGAAGCTCCCGCACAACCAAGGCTTGGTCGACCGTGACCTCGCGGTGTTCGTCTCGGACACCCCGCAGATGGCGGCGTACAGGAATGACCTGTACTGGGCTCAGGAATACGCCAAGTACAACCGCGCCATCATGATGGCGCTCCTCAAGGACGTGATCCGCAAGGAGTTCAAGAAGGCGAAGCCGACCTTCGAGCCGGAGATCTCCTGCCACCACAACTACGTGGCGGAGGAGCGGTACGAGGGCATGGACCTGCTGGTGACGCGCAAGGGCGCGATCCGGGCCGGTTCGGGCGAGTTCGGGATCATCCCGGGTTCCATGGGCACGGGTTCGTACATCGTGAAGGGTCTCGGTAACGAGAAGGCGTTCAACTCGGCATCGCACGGCGCGGGCCGGCGCATGAGCCGTAACGCGGCGAAGCGCCGCTTCACGGTACGTGATCTGGAGCGGCAGACGCGGGGAGTGGAGTGCCGCAAGGACTCCGGTGTACTGGACGAGATCCCGGGCGCCTATAAGGACATCGAGCAGGTGATGGAGCAGCAGAGCGACCTTGTCGAAGTCGTGGCGAAGCTGAAGCAGTTCGTGTGCGTGAAGGGCTGACACACGAGGCCCCCGGTCGGAACCGGGGGCCTCGCTTGGTTCGCCGAAGCGCTACGTCCCGGGCGTTGATCTCTACGGTCAGACGCCCTTTCTGGCCGACCCCCTTCTGCAGATGCCCATCCGCCTGTAAGAACCCGAACATGTACGCGTACTCAGGGACCGTGAGGTCCATGAACTCGTGACCGAGAGGCTCGCGTTCAGCCATGGGGAAGCCTCTACTTCCTTGCTGGTCAGGCCCTCGGACGGGATGCCGGTCCCGGTCGAGGGCCGTCTGTTCGATGTTGTGGCGCGAGCCTAGGTCGCCAGTTCAGGCGCCGTATGGGTGATCGAGACGCTTCACCCCTGTGAGTGAGTGCATGACCTCGGCCGGGGCGTGGCCCCAGGACGGCCGGGTGGGGGTGCGGCCCGCGTTGCGGGCACGCCAGGCGGCGAGCAGGTGGTACGTGAAGGACGCGTGCTCGGGGATGCGGCCCCGGCCGGCGATCTCCCAGGGGTAGCGGAGGTCCACGACCGTGCGGATGCCGAGGGACAGGAAGCGGTCCCAGTCGTCCGTGCCCTCGGCCGGCTTGCCGAGCGAGTCGGCACGGAAGAGGCGGCCCGGGCGGGCGCGCCGCCCGTCCGCCGTTGTACAGCCGCCCAGTCACCGAAGTTGTGCAGGCGCTCGAAAGGTATGTGTCTGTCCACGGTCAGTGGCCCCAGGGGCCGGCCGCCCGGTCGCCTGGGGATTTACTTCGCGTGTTTCACCGCGTAGATCATCACGAACGCCACTATGTGGATGCCGAAGAGGAAGTACGCCAGGTAGTACCAGACGTAGCGCTCGCGCTTCTTCTCCAGGGACAGGCGGTCCTGTTCGGCGGCTTCCGCCGACGGCTCGGACTCGTTCGCCGGGGTCGGTTCGGTCATCACATCTCCCGGTGGACCTTGGTGTTGGACGCCTGGGCCCGCGGGCGGACCACGAGCAGGTCGACGTTGACGTGGCTGGGGCGGGTGACCGCCCAGGTGATCGTGTCCGCCACGTCGTCGGCAGTGAGCGGTTCGGCGACGCCCTCGTAGACCTTGGCCGCCTTGTCCTCGTCGCCGCCGAACCGGGTCAGCGCGAACTCGTCCGTCTTCACCATGCCGGGTGCGATCTCGATCACGCGGACCGGGGTGCCGACGATCTCCAGGCGCAGGGTCTCGGCGAGGACGTGCGCGCCGTGCTTGGCGGCGACATAGCCCGCGCCGCCCTCGTACGTTCCGTGACCGGCGGTCGAGGAGACGACCACCACCGTGCCGTCGCCGCTCGCCGTCAGCGCGGGGAGCAGGGCCTGGGTGACGTTCAGGGTGCCGAGGACGTTCGTCTCGTACATCCGGCGCCAGTCCTCGGGGTCGCCGGTCGCGACCGGGTCGGCGCCGAGCGCGCCGCCCGCGTTGTTCACCAGGACGCCGATCGTCCTGAAGGCCGTCGCGAACTCGTCGACCGCCGCGCGGTCCGTGACGTCCAGTGCGTACGCCACCGCGGAGTGGCCGGCCCGGGTGAGTTCCTCGGCGAGTGCCTCGATGCGGTCCTTGCGTCGGGCGGTGAGGACGACGCGGTAGCCCGCGGCGGCGAGTTGCCGGGCCGTCGCGGCGCCGATGCCGCTGCTCGCGCCCGTGACGACGGCGATGCGGGAGGCGGCGGAGGGTGCGGCGGTCATGGGGCGACTCCTCGGGCGGCGGATCGTTCGGGCGGGACCTCCGCCCAGGATAGGTGGCCGGGACTCGGGACCGGTGGTGTGCCCCGAAGGGTGGTCAGTGGCCCCGCGGCGCCCACATGATCACGGCCATCCCGGCGAGGCAGATCAGCGCGCCGGTCATGTCCCAGCGGTCCGGGCGGTAGCCGTCGGCCACCATGCCCCAGGCCAGTGAACCGGCCACGAAGACACCGCCGTATGCCGCGAGGACGCGGCCGAAGTGGGAGTCCGGCTGGAGGGTGGCGACGAAGCCGTAGACGCCGAGGGCCATGACGCCCGCGCCCATCCACAGCCAGCCGCGCTGTTCGCGCACGCCTTGCCACACGAGCCATGCGCCGCCGATCTCGAAGAGCGCGGCGACGACGAAGAGGGCGGCGGAGCGGAGGATCAGCATGCGGTCACCTTGGCATGGCGGTTCCGGGGCGCGGGACGCAGCCCGCCTCATCACATCTCGTCACATCTCGTCACATCACGTCGCCCGCAGGTCACCTACCCGGCGGCGCCTGTCGCGCCGTACACGTGGGATACATCCGGTGATGTCCGGGCTGATATGGAGAATGTGGAGGAATGGGAATGAACAGGTGGATTTCCGGCGTGCTGGGTGCGGTGGTGGTGGCGGGTGCGGCGGTGCCCGCCGTTGCCGCGGGTTCCGAGGCGGACCTCGCCTATCACGGGTTCGTGGCCATGGGCCGCGGCGAGGTCAACGTACGGCTCACCCCGTCGAACCACGGGCCGTCCGACATCGAGGACGCCACCGTGCGGCTGCACTGGTCCAAGCCGCTGGCGAACCAGCAACAGCAGCCGTTGTCGGAGGGCTGTGCGCGGTACGACGCGAGCACGGTGCTGTGCCGCACGGGGTCGATCGCCGCGGGTGGTGCGGGCAAGGAGATCCATGTGAGGGTGCGCCTCGCGAACACGTCGACCGACGAGGTGCGACTGGAGATCGAGTCCCTGTGGGGCGGCGGCGCGGTGGACCGCAACCCGGGCAACGACCGCCAGCAGGTGCTGGCCCTGGACACCGGGGACCGGTACAACTTCTGAGCCATGTCAGGAGGGTGGGGTTCGGGGGTGGCCGGCGCTCGTTTCCCGGTGCGGGTCCGTTGTGGTTGATCGCGCCCGCGGAGCCGCACGATGTCTCAGCCCCGCGTCCCTCGGGGGGCGCGATGGTGAACGTAGGCCATGGGAGGCACACCCACCGTCGCCGTGAAGTCCCTGACCAGGTGGGCCTGGTCCGCGTAGCCGAGGTCCGCGGCCAGGCCCGCCCAGTCCACGTCCCGCTCGGTCTCCGCGCGTTCCAGGGCCTCGTGGATGCGGTAGCGCAGGATGACCCACTTGGGGCCGACGCCCACGTGGGTGGCGAACAGGCGTTGCATGACGCGTACGGACATGCCCTCCGCCCGTGCGAAGTCGGTGACGCGGCTGATGGTGCGGTCCGTGCGGATGCGGTCGACGAGGGCCATGGCGAGGTCTGTCTGCGGGTCCGGGCGGGGGGCGAGGGCCAGCAGGAAGGCGTCCAGGGCGGCCACGCGGTCGTGCTCGTCGTCGGGGGTGAGGACCGTCGCGGGGTCCGTGTCCGGGAACGCCTCGGGCAGTGGGATGCGGTGGCCCGTCCAGTGGGTCACCGGGTGGCCGGGGGCGAAGGGGTGGAAGCCGCCCGGGCGGAACTGGATCCCGCACACCCGGCCCCTGCCCTCCAGCTTCTGGGTGAACAGCTCCAGGCCGATGCCCGCGACCTCGCCCCAGGGTGCCTGGTCGCCGTACTGCTGGAAGACGACGTTCACCGACGGGTGCGGGACGACATGGGATGCGTACGGCTCCGGGAGGTCCCAGTCGATCAGCCAGTAGTGCTCCAGATACGGGCGCAGGGGCTCGGCCGGTTCATGGCGGCGGAAGGTGACGCGCGAGAAGAGCTCCGCGGCGTCGACGATGCCTCGTGTGTCACGGCGTGGGGCGGCCATGTCCGGATGGTACGAGCGGGCACTGACATCAGTGGGCGGTACGAGGGGCAGGGAGCGGACCTGCGGGCAGGGGCGCGGGGGAGGGGTGGAATAGCGGGGGACGCGGCACCGTTTCCAGGTATGGTTGAATCGTAAACTACCTGGAGGGTGTGAGTGACCATGCAGTTCGGGATCTTCAGCGTCGGTGATGTGACACCGGACCCGACCACGGGGCGGACTCCGACCGAGCGCGAGCGGATCAAGGCCATGGTCGCCATCGCGCTGAAGGCCGAGGAGGTCGGCCTGGACGTCTTCGCGACCGGCGAGCACCACAACCCGCCGTTCGTGCCGTCGTCGCCGACCACGATGCTCGGCTACATAGCGGCGAAGACGGAGAAGCTGGTCCTGTCCACCTCCACCACCCTCATCACCACCAATGACCCGGTGAAGATCGCCGAGGACTTCGCGATGCTCCAGCACCTCGCGGACGGCCGGGTGGACCTGATGATGGGGCGCGGCAACACCGGGCCGGTGTATCCGTGGTTCGGGCAGGACATCCGGCAGGGCATCAACCTCGCCGTCGAGAACTACGCGCTGCTCCACCGGCTGTGGCGCGAGGACGTGGTGAACTGGGAGGGCCGATTCCGCACCCCGCTGCAGGGCTTCACCTCCACGCCGCGCCCGCTGGACGGCGTGCCGCCGTTCGTCTGGCACGGCTCCATCCGCTCGCCGGAGATCGCCGAGCAGGCCGCGTACTACGGCGACGGCTTCTTCCACAACAACATCTTCTGGCCCGCCGACCACACCAAGCGCATGGTCGAGCTGTACCGGGAGCGCTACGCCCACTACGGGCACGGCACGCCCGAGCAGGCGATCGTGGGCCTGGGCGGCCAGGTGTTCATGCGGAGGAACTCCCAGGACGCGGTGCGCGAGTTCCGGCCGTACTTCGACAACGCGCCGGTCTACGGGCACGGGCCGTCCCTGGAGGACTTCACGGACCAGACCCCGCTGACGGTCGGCTCGCCGCAGCAGGTGATCGAGAAGACGCTCTCCTTCCGGGAGTATGCCGGTGACTACCAGCGCCAGCTGTTCCTGATGGACCACGCGGGGCTGCCGCTCAAGACCGTTCTCGAGCAGCTCGACATGCTCGGCGAGGAGGTGGTGCCGGTGCTGCGCAAGGAGTTCGCGAAGGGCCGTCCGGCGGACGTGCCGGACGCCCCGACCCACCAGTCCCTGCTCGCCGCCTCGTCGCAGGCCTCTGACGAGGACTCTTCGGAAGGAGTGACCGCCGCATGAAGCTCGTCGTCGTCTCGGCGGGGCTGAGCGTCCCGTCCTCCACGCGGCTGCTCGCCGACCGGCTGGCCGCCGCCGTGGACCGGCGGGCACCGGTGGACATCCGGGTCGTGGAGTTGCGCGACCTCGCTGTGGAGATCGCGCACAACTTCACCAACGGCTTCCCGGGGCGCGCGCTCGCCGAGGCGCTGGAGGCGGTGACGGAGGCCGACGGGCTGATCGTCGTCACGCCGGTGTTCTCGGCGTCGTACAGCGGTCTGTTCAAGTCGTTCTTCGACGTGCTCGACAAGGATGCGCTGGTGGACACGCCGGTCCTGATCGCGGCGACCGGCGGCTCGGCCCGGCACTCGCTGGTCCTGGACCACGCCCTTCGCCCTCTCTTCTCCTATCTGCGGGCCGTGGTCGTCCCGACCGGTGTGTACGCGGCCTCCGAGGACTGGGGCGCGGAGGGGCTGCCCGAGCGGATCGAACGGGCCGCAGGGGAACTGGTACGGCTGATGGGCCTCGGGTCCGTACGGGAGCCCGCCGGTGCCTCGGCCGAGCCGGCCGGTTCGGTTCCGGAGCAGGCTGCTTCCGTGCCGCAGCCCGCCGCGCCGGACGCCGCCGTCGCGGCGACGCCTTCGCACGGGTTCCGGGTGATCCCCTTCGAGGAGCAGCTGGCCGCGTTGCGGGGCTGAGCGGTCGTGGCGGGGTGCGCGCCGCCGTCGTGCCGTACCGGCCCAGCCCTCCCCTTCCGCGTCGGCCGGTACCGGGCCGGGGTCCTGGGACCGGCCGGTACCGGGCCGGGGTCCCGGGACTGGCCGGTACCGGGCCGGGGTCCCGGGTCCCGCCGTCGCGGCGGCACCTCGCCCGGCTTCCGGGTGCCCGTCGGCCGGTTCTCCGGAACGCTCCGTTCCGGCCCCGCCCTCACGGCTGTCCGCGGCGCCTCCCGGAGGGGGAGCGCGGCGATGTGACGTAGCCGACACAGCGGCCCTACCAGGTAAGTCGCCACGCGCACAGCGGTGAGAGGGGAGTAAGAAGCCCCCTGTGGCTCGGCCCATCCGGTGGTGCACCGCTGTGGCCTTGGCAGACTGGTGGGGTGACCCAGACAGTGCTGCTTGCCGAGGACGACCGCGCCATCCGTCATGCCCTGGAACGCGCACTGACGCTGGAGGGTTACGAGGTGACCGCCGTGGCCGACGGGGTGGAGGCCCTCGCCCAGGCCCATCGCACCCAGCCCGATGTGCTCGTCCTCGATGTGATGATGCCCGGCATCGACGGCCTCCAGGTCTGCCGCGTGCTGCGCGCCGAGGGCGACCGCACCCCGATCCTCATGCTCACCGCACTGGTGGAGACCGCCGACCGGATCGCCGGCCTGGACGCCGGCGCCGACGACTATGTGCTGAAGCCGTTCGACGTCGAGGAAGTGTTCGCCCGGCTCCGGGCGCTGCTGCGCCGCACCAACGGCGTCGCCTACGAGGAGCCCAAGGAGGAGGAGAAGATCCCCACGGGCCAGGTGTCCGTCGCCGGACTGCGCATGGATGTGCAGGCACGCCGCGCCTGGCGCGGCGAGCGGGAGCTGGAGCTCACCCGGACCGAGTTCGACCTGCTGGAACTGCTCGCCCGCAACGCCGGCATCGTCCTGGACCACGCCACCATCTACGACCGCATCTGGGGCTACGACTTCGGCCCCGGCTCCAAGAACCTCGCCGTCTACGTGGGTTACCTGCGGCGCAAGCTCGACGAGCCGGGCGCACCGGCTCTCATCCACACGGTGCGGGGCGTGGGGTACGTACTGAGGGAGGACTAGTGCCTCCTCCAGCACAGCGTCCCGTGGACGAGGCCGACGTCGGGTACTGGATGCGCCTGTGGCGGCGACTGCCGATCGGGCTGCGCCGCCGGGTGCGGCTGCGGGCCCGGCTGCGGCAGGTGTCGTCGCTGCGGACCACCTTCACCGTGTCGTTCGCGGCCGTGGCCGCCGGCGTCACCGTCCTCGTCGGGTTTCTGAGTTACGACGCCGCCGCCCGTCTGGTGCGTGTGGACCAGCAGACCGTGTTCGCCCAGGTCGTGGCCGACCTGCGGGACCAGGTCAGCCAGAGGCAGCTGATGCCGGACGACTTCGCCATCTCCTCCAAGGACCACGACACCCCGCGCGACGACATCATCCGGCCCGCCCGCACGGTCGTGCAGGTGCTCGGCCCCGGCGGTGGGGTCGTCGACCACTCCAATCCGGCGCTCCCGGTCGGCGCCGACGACCGCGGGATCGCCGACAAGGCCACGCCGGCCAGGCTTGTGGAGCACAAGAGCGTCAACGTCGACGGCGACGTCTACCGGGTCGCGACCGTCTCGCTCGGCCGGGGCCAGGGAGCGGTGCAGGTCGCGCAGGAGCTCAGCAGCACCGAGGACCTGCTGCGCAGCCTCCAGCAGCGGACGTTCCTGCTGGTCGGCGCGGTCGTGATCGCGGCGGGGCTGTTCGGCTGGTGGCTGGCGCGGCGGATCACCCGGCGGCTGGTGCGGCTGGCCGGTGCGGCCGAGGATGTGGCACGTACCCGGCGGCTCGGGATCCAGGTGCCGGTCACCGGGAACGACGAGGTGGCCCGACTCGGCCGCTCCTTCGACCGCATGCTGGAGCGTCTGGCTCAGTCGGAGGAGGACCAGCGGCGTCTGGTGCAGGACGCGGGCCATGAACTCCGTACGCCGCTGACGTCCCTGCGGACCAACATCTCGCTGCTGCGCCGGATCGACGAACTGCCGCCGGGGGCGCGCGACGAACTGGTCGCCGACCTCGCCCAGGAGTCCCGCGAGCTGACCGACCTGGTCAACGAGCTGGTCGATCTGGCGGCCGGCCAGTCGGACACGGAAGCGTTGCAGCGGCTGACGCTCACCGACATCGCCGAGGACGCGGCGACGATCGCCCGCCGTCGCACGGGCCGCGAGATCGTCGTCCGCGCCACCGGCGACACGACGGTCGACGGGCGTATGTCGGCGCTGCAGCGGGCGGTGTCCAACCTGCTGGAGAACGCGGCGAAGTTCGACCGCGAGGGCAAGGGGCCGATCGAGATCGCCGTCACGGGTCCGGTGCACCCGCCCCAGCTGGAGGCCTCCGACGAGCCGGACACCGGGCCGCCGCTGGGCAGCGTGCGGGTCGAGGTACTCGACCGCGGGCCGGGCATCGACGAGAGCGACCTCATGCGCATTTTCGACCGGTTCTACCGGGCCGCGGACGCCAGGAGCCTGCCCGGCTCGGGGCTGGGTCTGTCGATCGTGCGCGAGGTGGCCATGTTGCACGGGGGTGCGCCGTTCGCTTATCAGCGTGAGGGGGGCGGGGCCGTCATCGGGTTCACGGTCGGCGGGGGAACCGTGGGTGAGGACGAGTAAGCGCGGGCCCGGCGCATCTGGGCCGGACTCCCATGTCGTATGGGCCGCGCAGGGCAGGCCCGCGCACGTACGGCGCCACGGTTCCGCCCTCGCCGTCGCCGCACCGGGGCTCTCCGGGCGGGACCGGATCGCCGTCGGCGGGGACGCCGACGACGCCGTACGACTTGTACGGGATCTGCTCGCCGAACTGGGACCCGGCTATCGCCCCTTCGGTGACGCCGCCCTCATCGAAACGCTTGCCCGGCGGATGCCCGGGCTCACCCCCACCGCCCCCTTCCACTGGATGGAGACCGCGACCTTCCGCGGCCACGCTCCCGGCACCTTTGGTGTGCAATGGCTGGATGCCGCGCAGGAGCGGGAGGCGGCGCCGCTGTTCGACCGCTGGTTTCCGCAGTCGTACGCCCAGCCCGGTCGCCCGGGAGTGCGCCGCTGGGCCGGGGCGCCCGGCGAGCGGGGGCCGCTCGCCGTTGCTGGCGACGCCTGGTCCGCCGCAGGGTGCGGTTTCCTCGCCGGGGTGGTCACCGCCCCCGAGGCCCGGGGGAGAGGGCTCGGCGCCGCTGTCTCCGGGTTCGTCGTGGACGCGCTCGTACGGGAACACGGCCGGGCCGCGCTCATGGTGGACGCCGACAACACGGCGGCCGTGGCCGCGTACGAGCGCATCGGCATGACGAAGCGGTTGTTCAGGGCCGCGACCGTGGCCGCGTGAGTTTGCTCAGCCCACATGCACCCGCGGCCGTCGCTTCCGGTCCGGCTCCGCCTCCCGCAGCACCTCGCGGGTCACCGGTGCCACCTCGCCCTGGCCGAAGAGGAAGAAGCGCAGGAAGTTGGCGAACGGGTTGCCCTCGGTCCATTCGAAGTAGATGTGCGGGATGCAGCCGGTGGTCTCCCGGACATGCAGCAGGAGGGCCGCGAGCGCATTGGGGATGGAGGACGACTCCAGGGTGAGCACCCGGTAGCGGCCGTGCAGCACCTCGCCGCGTACGTTCATGCTCGCCTCGAACTCCGACGGGTCGCCGACGGTCACCTCCACGAAGACGAAGTCCTCCTGCGGCGGGAGGTCGTTGTCGTTGCGGATCTGCTCGATCTTGTCCCGGTACTCCACGATGTCCCGTTCCTCGGGCTCGTTGGCGATGAAGCGGATGCGACGGCTGGCGATGTCCCGGACGAAGCGTTCCGCCATGTCGTCCAGGGTCACGCTGGTCACGCGCAGTTCGAAGGCGCGGGCGAGCCGGGACATGAGGGAGAGGAGGATGATCCCGGCGATGAAGCAGGCGCCGATCTTCACACCGTCCGGGCGCTCGATGACGTTCGCGACCGTCGTGTAGAGGAACACGGTGGCGATCACGGCGAAGGCGATCGTCCAGCCCCGCTGGCGGGCCTTGCGGGCGGCGATGGTCACCGCGATCGCCGCGGAGCTGATCAGCACCAGTACACCGGTGGCGTAGGCGCCGCCCTGGGCGTCGACGTTGGCGTCGAAGATCCAGGTGACCAGGAAGCCGACCAGGGTGAAGACGATGACCATGGGCCGCACGGCGCGGGCCCATTGCGGGGCCATGCCGTAGCGCGGCAGATAGCGGGGCATCAGGTTGAGCAGCCCGGCCATGGCGGAGGCGCCCGCGAACCACAGGATCGCGATCGTCGAGGCGTCGTAGACGGTGCCGAAGGTGTTGCCCAGGTACTCGTGGGCGAGGTAGGCGAGTGCGCGGCCGTTGGCCGGCCCGCCCGGCTTGAACTCCTTCTCCGGGATCAGCAGCGTGGTGATGAAGCTGGTGGCGATCAGAAAGACGCTCATGATGACGGCGGCGGTGGTCAGCAGCTTCTTCGTGTCCCGGATCCGGCCCGTGGGCTTCTCCTCGGTGTCGCCGGGGTCGCCCTCCACATGGGGCATGACGGCGACGCCGGTCTCGAAGCCGGACAGGCCGAGGGCCAGCTTGGGGAAGACGAGCAGCGCCAGGCCGACCATGACGAAGACGTTCCCGTGCTCGGCGGTCAGGGCACTGGTCCAGTCGGTGACCACATGCCCGGCGGTGACCACATGCCACAGGCCCACCACGACGACCACGGCGTTCAACGCCAGATAGATACCGACCAGGGCGACCGCGACGCCGATGGCCTCCAGGAAGCCCTTCAGGAACACCGCGCCCAGCAGGGCGACCAGGATCAGAGTGATCAGCATCTGCCGGCCGTGCAGGGTGCTGGTGAGGTGGGGGTTCTCCACCAGGTGGGTGGAGGCGTCGGCGGCCGAGAGGGTGATGGTGATCAGGAAGTCGGTGGCGGCGAAGCCCAGCAGGGTCAGGACGAACAGTTTGCCCTGCCAGAAGGACAGCAGCCGCTCCAGCATGGCGATGGAGCCCTGGCCGTGCGGGCTCTCCTCGGCAACCCGCCGGTAGACGGGAAGCGCGCCGCCCAGGGTGACGATCACGAGTACGACGGTGGCGATCGGGGAGAGCAGGCCGGCGGCGAGGGCGGCGATGCCGGGCTGGTAGCCGAGGGTGGAGAAGTAGTCGACACCGGTCAGGCACATCACCCGCCACCAGCGCTGACCGTGGTGCGCGGGTTCGGGTTCCGCCTGCGGGCCCTGCGGGGCGCCCTTGCCCATGTCGGACAGTCCCTGCAGCATCCACGCCCGCAACCGGCTCGCGCTGACATGCTCCGTAGCGGCCATCGGCGTGCTCTCCTGGCGTACGGCTCTGCGAACGGTTCCGGCCATCGAGGAGACCGCTCTCCCAGCGTAGGCAGAGAGTGTACGGCGGGCCCGCGGACAACGACCGGAAGGCGTCACTCCGGGGTGATGCGGCGTGGCCGCGCAGCGTCAGTGGCGCCCGGCGACCCGCCCCCGGGGCTCACCGCGGCGCACCGACCCGGGAGCGCGCGCCGCCGGGCGGGCGGCGGCGCGGGCCGACGAGGTCAGCTGCCACGGCACGCTGATGACCATCACGCCCGGCATGAACAGCAGCCGGCTCTTGAGCCAGAGCGCCGACTGGTTGTGCAGAAGGTTCTCCCACCAGTGGCCGACGACGTACTCCGGGATGAAGACGGCGGCCACGTCGCGCGGGCTGTCGCGGCGGATCGAGCGCACATACTCCACGACCGGCCGGGTCACCTCGCGGTAGGGCGAGTCGAGGATCTTCAGCGGTACGTCGATCCCGTACTCCTCCCAGCGCCGCTCCAGCTCGGCCGCCTCCCCGCGGTCGACCGCGACCGTCAGCGCCTCCAGCCGGTCCGGTTTGAAGGCCCGCGCATACGCCAGCGCCCGCAGGGTCGGCTTGTGCACACGTGACACGAGGACGAGCGCCAGCACCCGGGAGGGCAGTGTGAGTTCGCCCTTCGGGTCGGTGACCGCCAGCTCCGCCGCCGTGGTGTCGTAGTGCCGGCGGATGCCTCGCATCATCAGCCAGAGCACCACCGCCGCCAGGACCGCCAGCCAGGCGCCCTCCATGAACTTCGTGGCCAGGACGATCACCAGGACCAGCCCGGTGACCACCGCGCCGACCGCGTTGACGAGCCGCGCCCGGTGGTGCCGGCGCCGTGCCACCGCGTCTCTCTCCGTACGCAGCTCCCCGTTCCAGTGCCGGACCATGCCCAGCTGGGAGAGCGTGAACGCGGTGAACACGCCCAGGATGTAGAGGTGGATGAGGCTGGTGACATTCGCCTTGTAGCCCCACAGCAGAAGCCCGGCGACGATCGCGAGGGCCAGGATGCCGTTGGAGAAGGCAAGCCGGTCGCCGCGGTTGTGCAACTGCCGTGGCAGATAACGGTGCTGGGCGAGGATGGAGGACAGCAGCGGGAAGCCGTTGAAGGCCGTGTTCGCGGCGAGGATCAGCACGAGCGCGGTCGCCGCCTGGATGAAGTAGAAGCCGGCGCTGTGCTCGCCGCCGAAGACCGCGGCCGCGGTCTGCGCGATCACCGTGCGCTGGGTGTACGCGTGACAGTCGCCGGGCAGGCCCGTCAGCCGGCAGGCGTCGGTGGCGATGCGCACCTTGGTGATCATCGCCAGCAGGGTGACTCCGGTGAACATGGCGATGGCCATGGTGCCCATCGCGGCCATCGTCGCCGCCGCGTTCCTCGATTTCGGAGCGCGGAACGCCGGTACGCCGTTGGAGATCGCCTCCACGCCGGTCAGCGCCGTACAGCCGGAGGAGAACGCCCGCAGCACCAGCATCACCAGGGCCGCTCCGGCGAGGTTCGCGCCGCCCGGCTCGGGGGTGATGCCGTAGTGCGCGGTCTCGGCGACCGGCGCGTTCCCGAGGACGTAGCGGATCAGTCCCGTCACCACCATGATCAGTACGCCGCCGATGAACAGGTATGTCGGCGTGGCGAAGGCCCGCCCCGACTCGCGTACGCCGCGCAGGTTCATGGCGGTCAGGACGGCGACGAAGGACAGTGCCAACAGAACGCGGTGCGCGGCGAGTTGGGGCGCCGCGGAGATGATGTTGTCGACGCCGGAGGCGACGGACACGGCCACCGTCATCACATAGTCGACGAGCAGCGACGCGGCGACGACGAGCCCGGCGGACGGGCCGAGGTTGGTCGACACGACCTCGTACGAGCCGCCGCCGGTCGGGTAGGCGTGCACGACCTGTCGGTACGACAGCACGACCACCGCCAGCAGCACCACGACCGCGGCCGCGATCCACGGTGTGAAGTGCAGGTACGCCAGCCCGCCGAGGGTGAGCACGAGCAGGATCTCCTGCGTCGCGTACGCCACCGAGGACAGCGGGTCGGAGGCGAAGATCGGCAGGGCGAGCCGCTTGGGCAGCAGCGTCTCGTGCAGCTCCTCGCTGCGCTTGGCCCGGCCGATCACCAGCCGTTTCAGGATCTCCGCGATGGTGGGCACGGGCGGAGGGTATGCCCGTTCGGCCGGAATGGCACGGTAGCGACCCGCATCGCCGCGGAGTGAGGACCTAGGGTGGCGGCAGCCGCGCCGACGGGTGCCGGGGCCGTGCCGGAGCCCGTGCCGTTTCGTGACAGGAGCAACCGCCCATGACCACAGATGAGTTCAGCGCCGCCGGTGAGCTGAGCGCCGAGGAGGCAGCCGCGCTGGACGCCGTCGACGAGGCGGCCGTCGCCCGGACCCTGAGCGAGCTGATCGCGATCCCGAGCGTGACCGGGACCCCGGCCGAGTCGGAGATCCAGCACGAGCTGGCGGGGCGGCTCGACCGGCTCGGGCTCGATGTCGACCTGTGGTCGATGAACCTGCCCGAGCTGCGGGCGGACCCCGGTTTCCCCGGCGCGGAGGCGCCCCGGGACGAGGCCTGGGGCCTGGTCGCGTCCACCCCGGACGGCGGCGACGGACCGGCCCTGATCCTCCAGGGCCATGTGGACGTCGTACCGCCGGGCGACCCCGCGAGCTGGGTGGGCGACCCGTTCGTGGCGAGGACCGTCGGGGACACCGTGTACGGCCGGGGTGCCTGCGACATGAAGGCGGGCCTGGTGGCGCATCTGGCCGCGCTGGAGGCGGTCCGGGCGAGCGGGGCGCGGCTGCGCGGGCGCGTCGGCGTGCACTTCGTGGTCGGCGAGGAGGACGGCGGGCTCGGCGCCTTCGGCACGCTGCGGCGCGGGCACACCGGCGACGCCTGTGTGATCACCGAGCCGACGGGCGGCACCCTGGTGACGGCCAACGCGGGCGCGCTGACCTTCCGTATCGACGTACCCGGCAAGGCCGCGCACGCCAGCTCCCGCGACGAGGGTGTGAGCGCCGTTGACGCGTACATACCGATCCACCAGGCCCTGGCCGCCCTGGAGGCCGGCCGCAACGCCGACCCGGACCCGCTGATGGCGGAGTACCCCATCCCGTACGCGCTGTCGGTCGGCACCGTGCGCTGCGGCGACTGGGCCAGCAGCGTGCCCGACCTGCTCGTCGCCGAGGGCAGGCTGGGCGTCAGGCTCGGCGAGGACCCGGCCGCCGCGCGCGCGGACCTGGAGCGGTGCGTGGCGCGGGCGTGCGCGGCCGACCCGTGGCTGCGCGCGCACCCGGCGGTCGTGACCTGGCCGGGCGGCCAGTTCGCGAGCGGCCGGCTGCCCGCGGGACACCCGCTGCGGGACACCGTGGCCACCGCCCACGCCGACGCGACGGGCGGCGCCCGGCCCCGGGAGCGCGGGGCGCCGTACGGCAGCGATCTGCGGCTTTATGCGGCGGAGGGGATCCCGACCCTGCAGTACGGGCCCGGGGATGTGCGCCTCGCGCACAGCGCCCGGGAACAGGTGTCGGTCGCCGACATCGCGACCGTGGCGCGCACCCTGGCGTTGACGGTGCTGCGGACAGTCGGGACGAAGTGAGCTAAAAGGTAAGAATCGGCGGTCGGGTGGCTCCGCTCACCTGCTGCGATCACGGACAGTCGCCTTGCCTCCCTCTTTCCCTTGCTGCAATCCGGTGACAGACGGGTCGCCGCCCGGTCGGCTCCGTGGAAGCCTCGGAGGTGCGCGCAGTGGGGGACCGTCCGTGGGGGATCTGTCGTCGTACAGGAGACACAACGTGAAATCCTCACTCCGCACCCGCTCCACTCGCGCGCTCGCCGCCGGCGCGATCTCGGTCGCCTTGCTGACGGCCGGTACGGCCGGGGCGTTCGCAGCCCCGAAGCCGACCCCGTCGCCCAAGTTGCCGACCAGCCCGATGTCCACCAAGCCTGGCCTGGCGCCCAAGACGACGCAGCACAAGCCCGCCGCGGTGGCCTCCATCACCATCAAGGCCGACAAGACCGACGTGAAGGTCGGTCAGGCGGTGACGTTCGCGGGCCGCGCCCCGGGGAACAAGATAGGCGCCACGCTGGTGCTGCAGCGCTTCAACGGCAAGAAGTGGGTCCCCGCGAAGACCACCACGGTCAAGAAGGGAAGCGTCTACGCCGTGACGGTCAAGCCCGCCAACAAGGGCGCGCTGAAGTACCGGGTGAGCCATGGGAAGACCCACTCGTCGGAGGTGATGGTCACCGTGAAGTGACGCTGTGATGAGCAGGGGCGCCCCGCCCGGGGTGCCCCTGACTCGTGTCTCAGCCGCTGCGCGGCAGCCCTTCGACCTGGTTGTCGAGCAGTGCCGCGTAGGTGGCGCACATCTTGTCCACGTAGGTCTCCAGGTTGAACTGCCGCTCGACGTGCCTGCGTCCCGCCTGGCCCAGTCGTCTCGACAGCCCCGGGTCGAGCAGCAACTTCCGTACCCGGTCGGTGAGTTGGTCGAGGCTGCCCGGGGTCACCACATAGCCGGTCCGGCCGTGGACGACCGCCTCCGGCAGCCCGCCGATCGCGGTGACCACGACGGGCCGTCCCGCCGACATCGCCTCCAGCGGCGCCAGCCCCAGCGGTTCGGGATAGTCCGACGGGTACACCACCACATGGGAGCGGGCGTACAGCCGTGGCATCAGATCCTTGGGGGTCGGCACCAGCTCCACATGGGGGCGCAGCCCCAGGCCGTCGATCAGCCGGCTGAGCCGCTCCAGGAACCCCTGCTGCTCCCGGTGCCAGTCCACGACCTCCTGCGGGCTGGTCAGCACCAGACGGACCGGCAGCCCGGACTGTCTGAGCCGGCCCAGCATCCGCACGGCCGGCTCGGCCCCCTTGTCGGGGATGAGCCGGGCGGGCAGAAGCACGGTGAATGCGCCGTCAGCCGGCGCCGGCGGCAACTCACGGAACCGCTCGGTGGCGATCCCGAGATAGGTGCGCCGGGCGCGGATGCCGAGATGGGTGCGGCAGGCGAACGCGAGGTAGTCGGACACCACGTAGTGGCCGTCCCAGGAACGGCAGAACTGGGCCGTCCACGGGTCCTCCGGCCACACGCTGTGGTACGTGTGCAGCAGCGGTATGCCCGTGTGCTGCTGGAGGCGGCCCAGGGCGAGCGCGGGCACCGGCGAGAAGTGGTGCAGGTTGTGCCCGTGCACGAGGTGCACACCACGGGAGTCCACCACCTGTGCCAGCCACCGGTGCAGCTCGGCCGCCTGCGCCTGCTCGGCGGACGTCAGCCACCGCCTCGCGCTGTCCTCCTGGCCCGTACCGCGGCGCTGGTACTCGGCCAGTCTGAGCAGGGGATGCGTGAGGATCTCGACGCGGTCGACCGGCCGCGGCCTCGCCTCGCCGGTGAGCAGCGTGACCGTGTGTCCCCTGCGGGCCAGCAGCCCCGCGTAGTCGGCCAGATGCGACTCGACGCCGCCGACCGTGGGCGGAAAGGCCCAGTGCACGAGGGCGATGGAACGCCGCGCTTCCGCCCAACCGCCACCACCCACGTGTCTCCCTCTCGTCGGGGACCGCTGTGCGTCAGTACGCAGGGGGGCCGAAGGCGGTGACGCGCCAGTCGGTGCCGTCGACGCCGAGTACGTCCGTGCCGCCGAGGACGTCCACCCGTACCTCGATATCATGGTCCCCGAGCCTCAACCCCCGAACAGAGTAGGGGGAATCGAGACCCAGGAGCGAGGGTGCGATCGGCCGTACCGTCAGACGGCGCCGGGGTGCGTCGGCCTCGAGGCCGAGCATCGCGGAGCACAGCAGGGCGGCGGAGGCGGCGGCCCAGGCCTGGGGCCGGCAGGACGGGGGATAGGGCGCCGGACGGTCGAAGCGGGGCGACGGATAGGCGGCGTACAGCTCGGGCAGCTGGTAGCCGAAATGCGACGCCGCGTCGAGCATTCCGTCGAGCAGGGCGGCGGCTTCGTCGGGGAAGCCCGCCGAGGCCAGTCCGTGGACCGCGATGGCCGAGTCGTGGGCCCACACCGAACCGCCGTGGTAGCTGAAGGGGTTGAATCCCGCCAGCCGCGCGGACCGGGTGCGGATCCCCCAGGGCGTGCGCAGTTCGTCCGAGACGAGGGCTTCGGCGATCAGGCGGCAGTCCTTGTCGTCCCGCAGAATGCCCGTGTTCAGCAGATGACCCATGTTGGACGCCGGGCCGCTGACCGGGTGTCCGTCGGCGTCGACGGCGATGGCCGGATACCGCCGTCCGTCGGACTCGTCCACCCAGAAGGAGCGGTGGAAGGCGGCCCGCAGCCTCTCCGCGCGCTCCCGCCACCGGGCGACCTCCGCCTCCTCGGCCCCGACGGCGGTGAGCAGTTCGCAGTAGCCGGTCGCGGCCTGGTACGCGTACCCCTGCACCTCGCACAGCGCGATGGGCGGTTCCACATGCCGGCCCGCGGCGTCGCGGATCGCGTCGGGGGAGTCCTTCCAGCCCTGGTGCAGCAGCCCGTTCGCCCGGCCCTTGCCGTAGCGGATCAGGTCGTCGGGGCCCATCGCGCCGGCGACCCACTCCATGGCCTGCCGGGCGTGCGGCAGCAGCAGCCGCAGCTCCGGCTCGTCCAGGCCCCACCTCCAGGCCTCGTGCAGCAGCACGACGAACAGCGGAGTCGCGTCCACGGAGCCGTAGTAGCGGGCCGGCAGCACCATGCCGCCGTGGCCGTGCCGCGTCTCGGCCGGCCGCAGCTCGTGCAGGATCCGCCCGGGGGCCTCCTCGGTGAACGCGTCGTCGCTACGGCCCTGCCGCCGCGCCAGCGCCCAGAGCGTGCCGCGGGCGAGCCCCGTGCCCAGCGGGAGCATCATCCGCGCCGCCCAGAGACTGTCCCGGCCGAACAGCCCCAGGAACCAGGGGCATCCGGCGGCCACGAACTGGTCCTCGCGCTCCCCGGTCGCACCGCTCGGGTCGGCCAGCCGCAGCGCCTCCAGGTCGGCAAGTCCCCGCCGCAGCAGCGCCGCGAGGCGCGGATGCCCGGACACCTCGGGGGTGGCCCATGGAGCGGGCCGGCGGGGCGGAACGGGGTAGCCCGCGACGGTCGTGGTCTTGCCGTGCACGAGCAGCTGTACGGACCACTCCTCGTCCGACGCCAGCAGCAGTTCCCAGCGCAGCTCCGCCCGGCTGGGGTGCTCCTCGTCGTTCAGGACGATCTCCGGCTCGGGCCGAGGGTCGGCCGCCGTCGGGCCGGGCAGCGCCCTGAGCACGACCCGGCTCTTGTCCTGCGGGCACAGCCAGCGCACGCCGGGGTCGGCGCCGTCCACGGGCGTGCATGGAAGGTCGCTGACGACGGCGCCCGCCTTGACCGTGGCGACGTCCGCGAGATCGGTGGCGGCCACCACGGAGAACGTGCAGCGCACGTCGTGTGCGCCGACGTTGTGCAGCCGGACGGTGTCGCCGAGGTCCTCGTCGCCCGGATGCCGTACGGCACGCTCCCGCGCGACCAGCAGCCAGGGCGCGGACGTCGGATCGGCGGCGTCCCGGCACATCGCCCGGAACACGGCCTCCCGGGCTCCCGGCGAACAGTGGTCGACGGCCTCCGGCTCCGCGCCGTCGACGAGCACCCGCAGGGTGTGCAGCAGCCTGCGGTCCTGATCGTAGAAACCGTCGACCCCCGTGCCCCGCAGCTGTCCGTCGGGGGACGACAGCGCGAACGAGGGAGCGGCGACGCAGATCACCGTGTCGTGCAGAAACGGCTGGAGGCCGACCTCGGGGGCGGCGGAGTCGATCACTGAAGTACCTTTCCGAAGCGCTGCGTGGCCACTGCGCCGGGGCAGCAACCATAACGGTCTCCGGCGCCGTCAGCCATCGTCCGAGGCCGAGCCGTTTCCCATGGCGCACAGCGTGCAGCAGGGGAGTCAAAAGTCGCTCAACACCACATAATTGATGGTCCATCCGAGAAATCTGATGGCCCGTACGAGGGACGTGGTGTCGGGCAGGGGGAACCGATGCGCCGTAACAACAGGGTCCGGCGGCGCCTGGACCAGGGGCTGGTGTTCGCGGGTGCGGCGGTCGCCGCGGGAGCGGGCGCCGGGGTCAAGTTCGCGGACGGGGGCGTCCAGGCCCTGCTGATCTGTCTGCTCGCGGTGGGCACCGGCCTCGGGGCATACTCCGCGAACTCGCTGCGCGCCCGGGCCGGCGGTCCACCGCCCCAGGTGCTGATCAGCCACCCGCACGGCGACGAGCCCTGGGCCCACTGGCTGGCCTGGCGGCTGCGCCGCATCGGCTACCTCACCTCCACCCGTGCCTGGCCGGCCGCCGGGCCGCCCGTGCCGCCGCCTCCGGACGTCGCCCCGGACCATGAACTCGTCATCGTCTCCCGGGCGCTGGACGACCCGGGCGACACGCCATCCACGCGGGGGCGCGGCAGATCCGTGCTGGCCCTGGTGACCTCGCACCGCACCCCCGTCCCCGCACGCTGGGCGGGACACGAGGTGCTGGACCTGGCCGGGCGCACCGCCGACGACGCGGCGGCCACCGTCGACGCCCGGCTCCACCAGGCCGGCGCCGTACCGCTGCCCGAGTACACGGCCTCCCATGTGGCCGGCGAGACCGAACCGCGCTACCCGGGCCTCGGCCCCCTGGTCACCAACCTCGAACCCCGCGGTGTCTCCCACTTCACCGCCCGCCGCACCGAACTCGCCCTGCTGCGCTCGGTGCTGGGCAAGGCGAACGCCGCGGGCGACGGCCGGACCTGCGCGATCCACGGGCTCAGCGGCATCGGCAAGACCACCCTCGCGCTGGAGTACGCACGCCTGTACGAGGATCTGTTCGATGTCGTCTGGATGGTGCAGGCCGGCCACGCCCCCACGGCCCGCGCGAGCCTGATCGCCCTCGCGCGGGAACTCCAGCGCGTCCGGGACGCCCAGTCGGGGGTGCCCACGCCCCAGGAGGAGACCGAGCCGGAACAGGCGCTGCGCCGCCTCCTCCTCAACGAACTGCCCAGGACCAAGTCCCTGCTGATCTACGACGGCGCCGAGGACGACTCCGCCATCCGCGAACTGCTCCCCGACGCCAGGAACGGCGGCCAGGTGCTGATCACCTCCGTCAACCCCGTCTGGCAGCGGATAGCCCCGAACCGCATCGCCCTGGAGGCGTTCACCACCGAGGAGGCGGTGGCCTTCCTGCGGGACGCGACCGGCATCGACGACGAGAGGGGCCTCACCCGCATCGTGGAACGTCTGGGCCGGCTCCCGCTCCCGCTGGAGCACGCGGCCGCGTCCCTGCGCCACTCGCCCGACATCGACTCGTATCTCGAACTGCTGGAACAGCCCTCCCAGCTCACCCCGCCCGCCGGCCCCGAGGCCGGTCCAAGGGGCGCGGAGGCCTGGATCCTCTCCTTCAACCAGGTGGAGGCGAAGGACGAACTCGCCGGCCTGCTGCTGCGGCTGTGCTCGTTCCTCGCACCCCACGGAATCCCCAGCTACTTCTTCGAGGCCGAGGCGGACCCCTATCTGCTGCCCAGGCCCCTCGCCGAGGGCGTGACCCGGCCGGCGCGGGACCGAAGGATCAAGGAGACCGCGAAGAGCTACTCCCTGCTGAGGGGCGAGGGACAGCTGGCCATGCACACCAGGGTGCAGGCGGTGATCCGCGACGCGATGACGGAGGACGAGCGCAGGGTCCACGCGGCCGATGCCGCCCGGCTGGTCAACGGGTGGTTCCCGGAGGACCCGGAGCGCGAGAACACCTGGCCGCAGTGCGTCGAACTGCTGCCGCACGCCCGCGTGGTCCTGGACCACTGCCGGGAACTGGAGGTCACCGACGAGAACACCGCCGCGCTGCTGCAGAGCGTGGGCGAGTACTTCCGGGTGCAGGGCGACCGCGACGAGGCGGAGCGGCTGCTGATGGAGGCCCTGCAGCAGCGGCTGGAGCACGGGGAGGACCGCGTGCCCGTCGCCGACACCCTGGTGTGCATCAGCCGGCTCAAGGTGGAGTCCGCCGAACTGCCCGAGGCCCGCGACTTCGCCGAGCGCGCGCTGGAGATCCGCACCAGGCTGCTCGGCGACGACGACCTCTCCACGCTGCAGAGCCGGCAGCAACTGGGCCGGGTGCTGCGCGAACTCGGTGATTTCGTGGGAGCCTCCGACGCCGCGGAACAGGCGCTGAGACGGCTGCGCAGGAAGGCCGACGCCGACCCGGTGAGGGTGGCCGAGACGCTGGTCGACCTCGGACTGGTGCGCTGGCGGCAGGGGCGGCTCGAGGAGTCCGTGCGCCGCCACCGTGAGGCCCTGCAACTGCTGGAGGACACACCGAGCGGCGGCGACCCGGCCCGCGGCCAGCGTTCGGCGTTCGCACACCAGGCCCTCGGCCTCGCACTGCTGGACTCCCACGACCTGGAGTCCGCCGAGAGCCATCTGAGGATCGCCCTGGACATCCTGCGGGACACGGGCTACGCGGCGGGCCATCCCGTGGTCCTCTCCTCCTCCGTCCACCTCGGGGAGACCTTCCGCCGACGGGCGGAGAAGTACCGCGGCAGGGGCGACCGTCGCTCAGGTACGCGGGAGCGCCCCTCACCCGGCGACCGCGAGGCCGAGCGCCTGCTGGCGGAGGCGAAGCAGATCTTCGACCACGTCCTGTCGGCGCCCCATATGAACGGCGACCATCCGGACCGGGCCTGCGCCCTGGTCCGCTACGCGCATCTGCTGCACGACCAGGGCAACGGCGAGGCGGCCATGACGGAGGTCAGGAACGCCCACCGCATCTATACGGACAAGTACGGCTCCCAGCACCCCTATGTGGCCGAGGCCTGCTACCGCAGGGCACTGATCCACAAGGGACAGGGCCAGCGGGACCGGGCGATCGAGGACCTGGAGACGGCCCGAACCATCTACCTGCGTGTGCACCCCGCCGACCATCCGCTGATCCTGCAGCTGGAGGAGGAGCTGAGGGGGCTCCCGGCGGGGGTTGTCGTGGAGGAGGGGCTGTAGGGCCTGTTCTGAGTTCCCCGCCTGTGCCCCGGCCTGCGCTCCGCGCGGACGATGCGGAACTCAGAACAGGCCCTGGTTCACGCCCTCCCGGACAGCAGGCTCAGCCCTTGACGGCGGAGCTGGCGACACCCTGGACGAACCAGCGCTGGAAGAAGGCGAAGACGACCAGGACGGGCAGGACGAGGAGGACGCCGAAGGCGAGGATCTGGCCCCAGTCCGGGGGCTGCTGGCCCTGGAAGACGCTCATTTCCAGGGGGAGAGGGCGGACCGAGGGGTCGGAGACCATCAGGACGGGCCACAGGAACGAGCCCCACTGGGTGAGGAAGGTGAGGATGGCGACCGAGGCGAACACCGGCTTGGACATCGGGACGATGATCGCGAAGAAGGTGCGCCAGGGGCCCGCGCCGTCCAGCCTGGCCGCCTCCTCGATGCTCGGCGGGATCTTCCGGAAGAACGTGTGGAACTGGTAGACGGAGAAGGCGTTGGCGATGAAGGGGATCGCCTGGATGTAGAGGGTGTTGCGCTGGTCGTTGAACAGGTAGAACAGCGGCACGGCCACCGACTCGAACGGCACCAGCATCAGCAGCAGGACGAGCGTGAAGACCGCTTCCCGGCCCCGCCACTTCAGCCGTGACAGCCCGTACGCCGCCATCGAGTTGACGAACAGGCCGCCGGTCACCACCACGAACGCGACCAGCAGTGAGACACCCATGAAGCGCCGGAAGTAGCCGGTGCTGTCGGAGTCGAGGCTGCTCAGGACGTGGGTGTAGTTGTCGAGGGTGAGGTGGGTGGGCAGGAAGCCGGACAGGCCGTTCAGCACCTCGTCGGACGGCTTGAAGCTGCCCAGGAACAGGTACAGGACGGGCAGGACGAAGACGAACGCCAGGACGCCGAGGACGGCGTAGTCGGCGAAGCGGCGCAGCGGTGCGCGGGTCGTGGCCATGGGTCAGTCCTCGTTGTCAGGCCGGACGACGCGGCGCTGGACGATGGTCAGGGCGACGACGATCAGGAAGAAGACGACGGTGATCGCGGACGCCTGGCCGATGTTGTTCTGGTCGAAGGCGGTGGTGACGGCCTGGTACATCACGGTGCGGGTCGCGTCCTCGTGGAGGCCGCCGCCGCGGATGAGGACGTAGACCTGGTCGAAGACGCGGAAGGAGAGCACCGAGGTGAGCATGGCGACGAAGACGAGGGTGCCGCGGATGCCGGGCAGGGTGACATGGCGGAACTGCTGCAGGCGGGAGGCGCGGTCGAGCTGGGCGGCCTCGTAGAGCTCGTCGGGGATCTGCTGGAGGCCGGCCAGCAGGATGACCATCTGGAAGCCGACGCCCTGCCAGACGGACAGCACGATGATCGAGGCCATCGCGGTGGCGGCGGAGCCCAGCCAGTCGAAGGCGCCCCAGTTGCCGAAGCTCACCGCGTGCAGTGCGGAGTTGAGCATGCCCTGGTCGCTGCGGGCGAGGATGAGCCGCCAGATGACGGCGACCAGCGTCATGGGGAAGACGACCGGCAGGAAGAACAGGGACCGGAACAGGCCGATCGCCTTGAGTTTGCGGTTGAGCAGGATTGCCAGGGCCAGGGCGAGACCGGTCTGCAGGGGGACGACGACCACGGCGAACGTCAGGTTGTTCAGCAGGGACCTGAGGAACGGGCCGGACAGATCGGGGTCGGTGAACAGGCGCCGGTACTGCTCCAGACCGAAGAAGGTGGGCGCCAGCGGGGAGCCGAGGCGCACGTTGTAGAAGGAGAGCACGACGGCGTAGACGAACGGGACGCCGACGAAGGCGATGAGGCCGGCCAGGGCGGGTGCGGACATCAGCAGTCCGTGCACCCAGTCGCGGTTCTTGCGGGCCGGCCGCACGGGTTTCGGGGCCGTCACGGGTGGGGCCTGCTCCCGGCCGGGGGGCGCGGCGTGCGCGGATTCCACGGTTTTCACGGGGGGTCCTGTTCCCGGTGGGGCGGGCGGCACATCGGTGCGCCCGCCCCACCGATGCGTCCTACGGGATCTTGTAGCCGGCGTTGTCGGAGAAGTCCTGGTCGATGGCGCGGGCGGCCTTGGCGAGGGCTTCCTTCGGGTCGGCGCCGCCGTAGACGGAGTTGAGGGCCTCGCTGAACTTGGCGGTGACCGTGGGGTATCCGGCCGTGACCGGGCGGGTGGTGGCGACGCAGGACTTGGCGATGTCGCTGTCGCCGCACGGCTTGGCGAGCTGGTCGGCGAAGAGCTGGAGCGGACCGCCCTGCTTGTAGAGGGGGCTCTTGGCGAGCGCGGACGTGGTGGCGGGCGGGGCGCCGTTGGCCGTCGTCATCGCGGTGACGTTGGTGTCGTTCAGGAGGTAGTCGAGGAACGCGCCGGCGGCCTTGCCGTTCTTGGTGTTCGCGCCGATGCCCCAGGCCCAGGAGCCCTGGCCGGTCTTGGGGCCGTTGCCGAAGTCGGGCAGCGGCAGGACGACCAGGTTCTTGCCGAGGGCCTGGCTGTAGGCGGGGTACATCCAGTGGCCGACCCAGCTGAGCGCCACCCGGCCCTTGGTGAAGGCGTTGCCGTCGGTGTTGGGGTCGACGTAGGGCTTCCAGGACTGGAAGGTCTTCAGTGCCGAGACCACCGCCGGGGTGTCGAGGGCGCCTGCCGCCTTGCCGTTCTTCAGCAGGGAGCCGCCCGCGGACCAGACGACGGGGGAGAAGCCGTAGGTGCCCCACTCGGTGGCGAGGCCGTTGCCCTCCTGCAGGTCGAGGACCTTGCCGTCGGAGTCCTTGGCCTTGAGCGCCTTGAGCGCGTCGGTGAACTGTGCGGCCGTCCAGTCGTCGGACAGGCCCTTGGGGTACTTGATCCCGGCGGCGTCCAGCAACTTCTTGTTGCCGTAGATGCCGAGGCCGGAGTCGTACATGCCCAGGCCGTAGTGCTTGCCGCCGATCTCGCCCTGCTTCTTGTTCGCGGGGGTGGCGTTGTCCAGGGTCCCCGCGGAGACGTAGGAGTCGATCGGGGCGAGCTTCTTGTTGTAGACGAAGTTCGCCATGGTCGGGCCGTCGAACTCCATCACGTCCGGCAGCTTGGAGGCGTCGGTGGCGGTGATGGTCTTGGTGTAGTCGTTGCCGGGTATCAGCTTCAGCTCGACCTTGATCGTGCTCTGGGAGGAGTTGAAGGACTTCACCGCGTTCTGCAGTGCGGTGTCCTCGCTCTTCTGGCCCTGGTGGGCCCAGACGCTGATGGTGCCCTTGCCACTGCCGGCCTCGGCGGAGGCGTCGCTGCCGCTGCCCGAGCCGCCGCACGCGGCCAGGGCGGCCAGGGGCAGAGCGAGGGCCAGGCCCGTACAGGCCGTGCGGCGGTACCTTCTGTTTCCGGCGGTCATGGTGGGTGCCTCCGTGCTGGGGTGAGGGTTCGAACTACGGGGTGCTTCCGGGCGTGGGGGTGCGGGGTACTTCCGGGCGTAGGGGTGCGGGGTTCTGGGACCTGGGACTACCGGGGTGTCTGGGTTGCTGAGGTCTCTCGGGACCTGAGGTCACTGAGGTCTCTCGGGACCTGAGGTCTCTCGGGACCTCGGGTCACTGCGGTCCGCGGGGCCTGGGCGGAGCGGTCGTCTCGCGCAGGACCAGGCGGATCGGCATCTGCACATGGCCCGGCTGCTCGGCATCCGGTTCGTCGAGCTGCCGCAGCAGCAGCCGGGCGGCCTCGGCGCCCTGCCCGGGGACCGGCTGTGCGACGGTGGTCAGCCCGATCACCTCGGCGAGTTCGTGGTCGTCGAAGCCGACGACGGACACGTCGTCCGGCACCTTCAGCCGGTGCCTGCGCAGGGCGCGCAGCGCACCCATCGCCATCTCGTCGGACTGGGCGAACACCGCGGTCGGCGGGCGGGAGGCGGCCAGCAGCTCGGTCATGGCGCGCTCGCCGCCCTCGACCGTGTAGCCGCCGTCCGCCTCCAGCGCCGGGTCGTGCGCGATGCCCGCGTCGGCCAGCACGTCCAGATAGGCCTGGCGGCGGGCGACAGGGGTGGTCCAGTGCAGCGGCTCGCTGGCCCCGGAGATCATCCCGATCCGGCGGTGGCCGAGGTTCACCAGATGCCGTACGGCGCTCTCGGCCCCGGCGTGGTCGTCGATACCGACCACGGTGAACCCCTCCCTGGCGCCGCCGACGGTGGTGGCCAGCGGTACCCCGAGCGAGCGCAGCGCGGCGGCCTCCTCCTCGTCGGGGATCAGCAGCGAGAGCACCGCGTCCACCCGCTTGCGTACCGGCAGCTTGGTGAAGAAGCGCTTGCGTGCCTCCGCTGAGCCCAGGTTGTACAGCAGGACGTCGTAGCCGGCGGCGCTGAACACCTTCTCGGCGGCGTCCAGCACGGTGCCGAAGAACCAGCGGCCGATGTACGGGGCGACGACCCCTATGGTGAAGGTGCGACCGCTGGCCAGGCTCGACGCCGAGCGCGAGGCCGTGTAGCCGAGCCGGGCGGCGACGGCCGCGATCTGTCCGCGCACCTCGTCCGAGACACCTGGCTGGCCCCGCAGCGCGCGGGACACGGTGGATGCGGAGACCCCGGCGGCCCGGGCGACGTCGGTGATGCTGACCGTCACGGTGCACTTCCTCCCGTCGGTTTCACGTCGGTGTGATCTGTGGGTGACGCGACCGTAAACCCGCCCTCGTTGTTGCGCAAGCGTTTGCGTTCAGTTTTACTGGGGCCGATTCTCAAGAGAGACCTTCAGCGTCAATGGTCAGCGCATGCGTTTGAGCGCTGCGATCCGACGGGAACTGTGCATGCGATACGCCCCACCCGGCCTGTGCGTGAACGACTTCGCTCTGCTGCGCGACGACGACGGCACCTATGCGGTGCTGCATCTCCAGGGCCCGTGGACGGCCGAGTTCGACCACCTGAGGATGGAGACCTCGTACGGCCGGGCCACCTCCGCCGACCTGGTCCACTGGCAGCCCCAGGGCACCGCCTTCGGCAACGGCCTGCCCGGCCGCTTCGACCAGCAGGCCGTCTGGACCATGCACCCCGTCCGGCACGGCGACGGAACGGCGATGTTCTACACCGGGGTCTTCGGTCTCACCCCGGACGGCTGGCCGCTGCAGTCCGTCGGGCTGGCGTACTCCGACCGCACCGACGGCACCGGCTGGCGCCGGCACGGCACCGGGCCCGTCGTCGAGGCGGACGCCCGCTGGTACCGCACCGGTGAACGCATGGGCTGGCGCGACCCGTTCGTCGTACCCGACGACGAGTCGGACGGCTGGGTGATGCTCGTCTGCGCCAGTGACGCGTCGCTCCCGGTCGAGGTCAGCGGTTGTGTCGCCTGGGCCACCTCCGACGACCTGGAGCACTGGACCGTGCACCCGCCGCTCGTCTCACCGGGCGACGTGGACGAGCTGGAGTGCCCGGTCCTGGAACGCCTCGACGACGGCAGCTGGTTGCTGCTCGGTTCCATCGGCGCCACCCGCGGCTTCGAGGCATGGACCGCACCCCGTCTGCGCGGACCCTGGACCCGCCGCGGCCCCCTCGGCCCGACCGGCTCCTACGCCCCCCGGGTCATTCCCGCGCCCGACGGCTCCCGGGTCGTCCTGCACACGACCCCCCGCCGCGTCGGCCTCACCGACTCGGGCGACCGCTGCCGCGGCATGCTGGCCCAGCCGAAACTCCTGGTCACGCCCGCGGACGGCGCGCCCCGCCTGCAATGGTGGCCCGGTCTGGACGCCTGGCTCGACGAGGAGACCGACCGGCCCGCGCTGCATGCGGTCGGCGACCTCGACATCTCCGGCCGGGTCGAGATCACCCTGCGCACCGAAACCCCCGGGGGCGAACGGCCCGCCCTCGCCGTCGGCTGCGACGGCAAGAACCTCTGGGTCACCGGCCTCGACGGAGACCGGCTTGGCGACACGGTCCTGACCGAACCGGCCGCGACGTTGCGCATTCTCACCATCGGCGAGTACGTCGAGGTCTATGCAGACGGAGTCTTCGTCCTGACCACGCTGTGCTACTCCGGCCACCCCGCCCCCTGGACGGCCGTCACCGAGGGCCGCCCCCGCACGGTCCCGGTCCGCCCGATCCGTCTGCCCGACCCCGGCCGCGACGACGCATCGGCCATCTGGCCGGGACCCTCGCCCCGCTGACCGGCGCCGGAAACGCCGTGTGCCCCGCAGACCTCGGGCCTGCGGGGCACACGGTCACCGCGGCTACTCCGCGATCCCGCTGTACGCGATGACATTCCGCACGGTCGCCCGCACCAGATACTCCCCGGGCACCGAATTGCGTGCTCCGTACTGCTCGGCCAGGGCCTCGCCCATGTAGCGGGCGCCTATGCGGGTGGCCCAGTGGCGCAGCTCCTTGGGGTCCTCCGTGAGCTGTGCCGTGCAGTCGAGCATCACATAGCCGTACGGCGGCTCCTGGTCGTCCACGCACAGGGCGAAGCGGGGGTCCCGCAGCAGTGCCTTGGCCTTGAGCGAGGCGTGCCAGGTCGTGAACACGACCTGGGTCGCGCCGTCCGCGGTGTCGTCCAGGAGGAACCACACCGGGGTGACGTGCGGTCGTCCGTCCTTGCGATGGGTCGCCAGCTTCGCCGTACGGGTGTCGGCGAGCACGAACGACCGCCACTGCTCTTCGGTCATGGACTGCATGGGCTTCGCGCCTTTCGGGTCGTGGCCGGGGTCCGGCCGGATGACGGTGATCGTGCCCTGGGCCGGGGCGGCCTCATGCAGCGACCATGTCCGCGACAGCCACGGGCTCGGTCACCGCAGCAGGCCCCACCGGCACCGCCGCCACCCGGAACCCGGTGGCCGTCGCCTTCAGCGCGGCCTCCACCTCCCGGCTGCTTCGCCCGCGGAAGCGGAACCGGCCGCCGACATGCTCGTAGTACGCATCCGCGAGTGGCAGCACCTCCCCCTCGCCGAGCAGCGCCTCGGCGTACGGGCCGGGGGTGCGGCCCGTCATCGGCGTCACCTCCGTGATGCGGCAGGGGCGCGCGGCCGGGGCCGGGATCAGCAGGTAGCCGCCGAGTTCGCGGTCCGGCTTGGGCGCGCCGGGCGGCAGGGGGCGTTCGAGCTGGAGCTGGAAGGCCGCGTTCATCAGGTCGTAGCCGTGGACCTCCCGCCAGACGAAGGCGATCTCGGCGCCGCCGACCCGCGCCCCGACCTCCAGGAAGCTGACGTGCGGCTGTCCCGAGACCATGTCCACGAACACTTCCAGGTGGAAGACGGTCGCCTCGCCGGTGAGCGCCCGCAGACAGCGCACCGCGCTCACGCCGATGGCCGCGAGGACGGTCTCGTCGTCCTCCTCCACCGAGCCGAGGAAGCTGCCCGACCGGAAGCCCAGGCATGTGTTGACATACCGGGACGCGGTCCAGTGCAGCAGTTCCTCACCGGTGAAGACGCCGTCGACGTGGTAGATCCGGCCCGCCTGGAAGCGCTGGACGAGCAGCGGCTCGCCGGTGAAGTCCAGGCGGGGTACGTCCGCGGGGCCGTCGAGGCGTACCACGCCCTCGCTGCAACTGCCCCGCGTCGGCTTCACGACGAGCGGCCAGCCGTGCGCCCGGCCGAACTCCACAACGGTCCGCGCGTCGGGGGCGAGGGCGAAGTCCGGTACCTCCACGCCGGTTTCGGCCACGGCCGTGGCCATCAGGAACTTGTCCCGGAACGGCTCCAGGAACGCGGTGCGCGGACCCGGGCAGTCCCACTCCTCGCGCAGCGCCGCCGCGACCAGGAGGTCGTCCTCCTTGAGCGTCACGATCCCCCGCGGCCGGCCGTGCCGCGCGGCCAGCAGCCGGGTCGCGGCGCGTACGGCGTCCAGGTCGTCGGTGCGCTCGACCAGTACGACGTCGACGGCGGTCTCCGGTACGGCAGGCAGGCCCACCTCGGTGGTGATGTACGAGACGTGGTGCGTGCCGTGGTCGACGTACTCGGCGTAGCGCGCGTACTGCTCGCGCCAGCGGTTGATGACGACGATGTGGGGCGGCGCGGAGCCGTCGTCGGTGAGGGCGTTGTCCGTCATGGCTCAGTGCTCCCCGGCCAGTTCGTACATGCCCTCGCCGTCGAGGTAGTGGATGGTGCCGATGTCGCGCATCACGACCTCCTCCATCTCGTGGAAGAGCCGCACGAAGCCCACGTACGTCATGTCGTCGGTGGTGGGGACCAGTTCGCCTCCTGCGGGGACGAACTGCGAGAAGTCGTAGAAGCTCTCCAGCTTCTTGATCTCGTCGATGTGGCGCAGCCCGGCGAGCCGCCCGGTCGTCGGAGAGACCAGGCCGACGGAGGCGAAGTGCTGCTTGATCGTGTAGTCCCGGTCGTGGCGCTCGTGGAAGCGCTCGGGCCGCACGTACGCGTCGACGGTCCAGTCGAACGGGGACTCGCCGGTGGCATGGCGGACGTAGTACGGCAGGTCGCCTCCGCAGATCCGGGCGCCCATCTCGATCAGCACCGGCCCCTCGGGGGTGAGCTTCAGCTCGATGTGGGCGGGACCGTGCCGCACACCGAGGGCGTCCAGGACACGCAGCGCGTAGGAAGCCAGCCGGTCCTGGGCATCGCCGTGACGGGGCAGCAGATAGACGGAGTTGCTGATGTCGTGCACGCCGTTCACCGAGATACGGGTGGTGGCGATGATGTCGGTGACGTGGTGGCGGCCGTCCCGGCTGACGGTGTTGACCATGAACTCGCCGCCGTAGAGGTACTCCTGGGCGACGACGCCCTCGTTGCGCTGTGAGAACAGGTTGTCGGCACCGGTGAGTTCGCGGAACGCGGCGGCGCTGTCCTGCGGGGTGTCGCAGAACCGGATGCCGTCGTTGCCGGCGCTCTTGAGGGGCTTGACGACCACGCGGCCGCCGTGTTCGCGGTGCCAGGCCTCCAGCTCCTCGGCGCTGGTGGCGAGCAGCTGGCGGGCGCCGCGCAGCCCCGCCGCCTTGATCGTCTCGATCATCGTGAACTTGTCGCGGCGCGCCTTGCTGAGGGCGGTGCCGTTGGTGGGCAGGCCCATCGCCTCGCTGAGCCGGTCGGCGAACTCGACGCCGAACTCGTGGCCGGCCATGACGGCCACCGGCTCGTAGGCGCTCACCGCGCGCACCGTCTCGTCGAAGTCCCCGGTGTGGACGATGTTGTCCACGTAGAGTGACGGGTCGAGTGAGGCGGCGAAGGCCGCTGGTGGCTCGGTCGTGCTCTGCACGCGTACGCATTCGTAACCGGCCTTGCGGAACTCCGGCGGGAAGAACCGTGCCGTGCCGAAGGCGTCGACGAGGACAACGTAACCCTTGGTGCTCATCCAGTGCTCCTTGCTGAAGTCAGGGGTGTCGTGAGGTGTGCCGGGCAGCCGTACGGCCGCCCGGAGTCACGCCGTCGCGTCGGCCAGGGCCCGGTCCGGTTCCTGCGCGGCTGCCGCGGGCCTGCGGCCCAGCCACAGGTGTCCGGTGAGGGCGAGGGCGGACAGGGCGGCGCCGGCCAGGCCGATCACCACGAAGGCCCATCGGGGGCCCGCCGAGTCCTGGACCGCTCCGGACAGCGCGGGGCCCACGCTGTTGCCGACGGTGAGGGCGGCGCTGTAGCAGCCCATGACCACTCCGCGGGCCCCGTCCGGGGCGAGGGAGCTGGCGGCGCTGCCGGTGGAGGCGAAGGCGGGCGAGCACAGGGCCGCCGGGAGTGCCATGGCCAGGCAGAGCAGCCGCCAGTCGCCGGTCGCGAAGCCGCCGACGACGGTGGTGAGGCCGACCAGGCCGGCGATGACGGCGAAGCCGGGCGGGCGCTTGACGGTGCCGTAGACGAGGGCGCCGATCAGCGAGCAGAATCCACAGACGGTCAGGACCACACCGGAGAACTCCACCTGCCCCGAGTGCCGCAGACCGCCGACGATGGCCGACTCGTACCCGGCGGTGGCCAGGGTCGTGGCCGTGGTCGCCGCGAGCACGGGCAGCAGAGCGGGCGTGAACCAGTCCCGGAACCTCGTCCGCGACGGCCGGGTGCCGGCGGCCGGCTCCGAAGTGGTGGCCCGCACCGCGGGGTTGAGCAGTGCGAGTCCCAGCCCGGCAAGGCTGACGATCACGCCGAGTCCCCGCATGGAGGCCGCGCTGGAGACGGAGGTGGCGACGGTGACGCCGAGCGCGGGGCCCACCATGTACGAGATGTTGGAGGTCATGGCGTCCAGCGCGAAGGCCGTGTTGCGGTCCTCGTCCGGGATCGCCACCGCCAGCCGCAGCCGTACCAGGGCGAAGCCGGGCAGGTTGAGCAGCCCGACGGCGACCGCGCTGACGACCAGCACCTCGTACGGCATCTCCGGTCCGAAGCCCCAGAACAGCATCTGGGCGAGAACCGAGACCAGCAGCACCGGGCGGGCGCCGTAGCGGTCCATCATGCGGCCCTGGACGGGGCCGCCGATGCCGACGCCCACCGTCCAGGCCGTGATCACCAGACCGGCGGCGCCGAACCCGCGCCCCAGGCCGAGGACGACGGCGAGGTTCAGGACCACGGGAAACGCCACCACGGCGATCTTGGAGAACAGGCCGAGGAGCATCAGTGACCCGATGCCCGGGTGGGCCAGCACTTTTCGATACTTTTTCATGCCCATGTCACTGCTCCAGGAGCTTCGGGTCGGGCGGGGCGGCCCCGACGGCCACCGCGATCTGCGTGAGGAACGCCTTGTCGGTGAACCGGTGCCGCCGCCACAGCGAGGCGAGCTTCGCGGGCAGTTCGGGCCGGTCGTCGAGCTCGCAGGTGATGATGATGTTGGGGTGCTGTACGCCGTCGATGGTGAGCGTCTGGGTGCGCACGACGTCCAGTTCGCGCGTGGCGTCGCGGATGAACTCCGGCGTGGGATCGTGGATCGGGAACTGCAGGCACACCTGCTGCACGGGGGCCACGGTCTCCACCGACGGCGCGGGCCAGCTGCCGTCCAGGATCGACAGCAGGCAGTCGTAGGTGTTGAAGCCGGAGGCGGCGATGCACGGCGTCGTGGTGCCGGTGACCCTGGGGTTGATCTCCAGGACCTTGTAGCGTCCGTCCTCGTAGATCATGTCGATCCCGATGGCGCCCTCCAGATCCAGCCCGCGGCACAGCTCCTGGAGCTTCTCGGCCACAGGGGCGAACGCCTTGTCGTGCTCGGGGCGCGGGGTCGCGTAGCGCAGCCGGCCGAAGTTGAACACCGGGCCGGCCTCCGCCGGCCCCTGCCACACGAGGGGCTGCACCACGTGGACGCCGCGGGCGCCCACCACTTCCACCGAGCAGATCTCCCCGGAGACGCACTGCTCCAGAATGAAATTCCCGTCGTGCGGCCGGGCCAGATGCTGCTGCAGTTCGGCCTCGTCGGATATCGCCACCATGCCGGCGCCCATGCAATCCCAAAGCGGCTTGCTGATCACCGGATAACCGAGGTCGGCGACCTGCATCAGAATGGAGTCGACATAGGCGGGGATATGCAGTCCACGGCCGGCCAGTACATCGCTGTCGACAAGGATGCCGCCGGGTATGTCGAACCCGTACTCCTTCAGCAGCCCCTTCGTGTCCCACTTGTTGGAACCGACGTGCACGGCGGCCAGACTGTGGCCGACCATCGGAATGCCGACGGTCTCCAGGATCCGCTTCACCACCGCGTCACGCAGGGCGTTCTCATCCGCGATGGACAGCGACACCACTCCGTCGGCGGCCCAGTCGATCACCTTCTTCGCGAGTTCCGCGGGCGTGATGTCGCCGGGCACCTTCTGAGCCGTACCCGGGAAATCGTCCGGTCCGCAATCGCCGTCCGTGTAAAAGAGTCTGGCCTCGATTCCCTCCCGTTCGAGCCTTGACTCAAGGCTTTTGAGATAAGGCTTGGTCTGCTGAATCTCGATGGATCGCAAGAAAGCGATTCGGCGCATCCTTCACCCTTTCGGGGAGCCACGGCCACACAGTCGTGCCGATTCGTACAGCGCGGTAGGAAGATTCTGGCAGCGTTCCAGCGCCGAGCAGAGAGATAATCGGTGGCCCAAGGTGGCCTGACCGGAAGAGGAAGCCGACGATGGAGCGTTCAGGGACACAGCAGCGGGGGCCGGCACCGGCCCTTCAGCCGGGTGCGCTTCTCCTCTACGAATGGGCCCTGCGCCACGGCACCCTCCGCGACACCGCCATCGCCGCCGCCGAACTGGGCCTGACCGAGAAGGAGTTGAGCATAGCCCTCGACGACCTTCTGCGGCTCGGCCTGCTTCAGGGGGCCGGCGAGGCGGACGCGTGGACGCCAGTGGATCCCACGGTGGCCGAGATGACGGCGCGGGCGCCTCTGGAGCGCGAGATACGGGAACGGCAGCGGGAGTTGAGCCGTCTGCACACCCAACTCCGGCCGCTCGCTGCCCTTTACGCCGAGCACTCCCGCAGCGGGCGCAGGACCGAGGGGGTGCGGCTGGTGGACAGTGTCGCGGACGTGCGGCGGGAGCTTTCGGCGATGACCCGGCTGTGCACCGAGGAGATGGTCAGCATCCAGCCGGGCGGTGGCCGCAGCCCGAACACGCTGCACGGGATCGTCGCGGAGAGCGTCGCGATGCTGGAGCGGGGCGTGCGGTTGCGAACGCTGTACCAGCACACGGCGCGCGCGAGCCTGGCGACGCAGACGTATGTGCGCGCGGTGTCGGCGGCAGGCGCGCAGATCCGCACCACGGCCGAGGTGTTCGACCGCGTCATCATCTTCGACCGGGAGACCGCGTTCGTCCCGCAGCCGCGCGTCGACGGCCGCCCCCAGGGCGCGTCGATCGTCACCGACCCGACCGTCGTGGAGTTCCTGTACCGGATGTTCGAGACACTGTGGAGGTCCGGCCGGCCGTTCGACCCCGGGGAGGCGAACGGCGGGCGGCTCACCGAGCAGGGCGAGAGCGTCCAGGACCGGCTGTCCGCCGACGACTTGAAGCTCACCATCCTGCGCCTGATGGCGGCCGGGCTCAAGGACGATGTGATCGCCCGCCGTCTGGGCATGGCCCCGCGCACCCTGCGCCGTCATCTTCGGGACATCACCGGCGAACTGGAGGCGGAGAGCAGGTTCCAGGCCGGCTACCGGGCCTGGCGGCTGGGACTGCCGCTGGAGGGCGGGGCGGGGGACGACGCGCGAACCGGCCGGTCGTCGTCCGAAACGGGCTGACGCGTCCGGCACGGCCAGATCACGACCGTCGGATCATCACGCTGCGCGATTGTCCGCACTCGCACAGGAGGGAACGGTTAGAATCTGGCGGCTCTGTGCGATCACTCGACCTCACACCGGAGTTGGCGATGAGCAAGTCTGTGGTCCCCATACCCAGCACCAAGGCGCGCACGACCTATGTCGAGCTGCTCCGGAAGGAATTGCAGAGCCAGTCCGGCAGCTGTACTGAAACGATTCGGCAGGACGGTCCCGAGCTCGACGAGGGCACGCTCGCCGAACTCCTCGCGATGGGTATGGTCAGCCAGGACGCCTCCGCGCCCGAGCAGTTGAGCGTGGTCGACCCCGGCGTCGTGGAGGCCCGCCTCGGCGCCCTGCTGCGCTCCACCGCGCTGACCATGCTGGACGAGGCACGCAATCTGACCGACCTGCTGCGGCCCCTGATCGTCGAGTCGCGCCAGGGCCCGGGGCCGCAGGACGGCGAACCCATCGTCCGTATCGAGGGCAAGGCCGCGATCAGCGCGATCGTCAACGAGTCCGTGCAGCAGGCCACCAAGGAGCTGTTCACCGCGCAGCCCGGCGGCGGGCGGCCCAAGGACACGCTGGAGAAGGTGCGCAGACAGACGGCCGAGCTGCTCGGGCGCGGTGTGGAGGTGCGCACGCTGTACCAGCACACAGCCTGGCACGACGGCCCGACCAGGCAGTACGTGGCCGAGATGACGGCTCTTGGCGCCCAGGTGCGCACCATGGACGAGCTCTTCGACCGGCTCATCGTCATCGACCGCAGCCTGGCGTTCATCCCGGCCGACAACGAGCGCGACCAGGCCGTGATCATCCGCGAGCCGGCCGTCGTACGGTTCCTGGTCGCGGTGTTCGAGCGCAACTGGCTGCGGGCGAAGCCGTTCCAGGGCTCCCGGACACCGAACGAGTCCAGCCACATCAGCGGTGTGCTGCGGGAGACCATCATCCGCTGCCTGATCCACGGCGACAGCGACAGCGCTATCGCGAAGCGGATCGGGCTGAGCACCCGGGCCTATGCCACACATCTGGCCAAGCTGAAGTCCGAGCTCAAGGCCGAGACCAGGTTCCAGCTCGGCTACCGGCTGGGCATGCTGGCGGCGGGCGCGGCCGAGGAAGGCGGCGAGGTTCCCGAGGCGTGACCACCCGGGAGGCCGCGAGGCGTGACCGCCGATCCGCCTCGAGGTGAGGAGACATGCGGGCAGGGCCGCGAGCGGGGGATGCTCGCGGCCCTGCCGGGACTCACGTTCCGTCAGGCAGCGGTCGGCTCCGTAGCCTGGTGCTGCTGCTCCACCGGAAGCGGCGCACCGACCTCTGCCACGGCCGCCCCCTGTGCGGGCTCCTGCACCTCCTCGCCGGCCCGGCGCCCCGCTGCGAGCACGTGGTGGCCCAGCAGTGTCACCACCGTGCCCAGCGCGATGCCGCTGATGGAGAAGTCACCCAGGGTGATCTTGACGCCGCCGATGCCGAGGACCGAGCCCGCGGCGATGGGGACCAGGTTCACCGGGTCCGCGAAGTCCACCTTCGCCTTGATCCAGATCTTGGCGCCGAGCAGCCCGATCATCCCGTACAGCACCACGGTGATGCCGCCCAGCACCCCGCCGGGCGTGGCCGCGACGAGCGCGCCGAACTTGGGGCAGAGCCCGAAGGCCAGCGCGGCGCCGGCGGCCGCCCAGTACGCGGCGGTCGAGTAGACACGGGTCGCCGCCATCACGCCGATGTTCTCCGCGTACGTCGTCGTGGGCGGGCCCCCGACCGCCGCCGAGACCGCGGTCGCCAGACCGTCGCCGAGCACCGCGCGGCCGAGCACCGGGTCGAGGTTCTCCCCGGTCATCTCGCCCACCGCCTTGACGTGCCCGGCGTTCTCCGCGATCAGTGCGATCACGCCGGGCAGCACGAGCAGGGCCGCGGAGGCGCTGAACGACGGTGCGTGCAGGGAGGGCAGCCCGAACCAGTCGGCCGACGCGACCGACTCCAGCTGCACGCGTGCGTGCGTGGTGACCTTGCCGTCCGGGCCGGGCGCGGTGATCGGGCCGAGGACCCGGTCCAGGCCCCAGGACAGGACGTAGCCGAAGACCAGCCCGACGAACACGGCGAGCCGGCTCCAGAAGCCGCGCAGCAGTACGCCCGCCGCGATGACCACGCACATGGTCGCGAGTGCGGTCCACTGGTCCTGCGGCCAGTAGATGTCGGCCACCACCGGGGCCAGGCTGAGACCGATCAGCAGCACCACGGCGCCGGCCACGACCGGCGGGAACAGCCGGTTGACCAGGCCCGGTCCGAGGCGGTGGACAAGCAGGCCGACGACCGCGAGGACCAGGCCCGCCACCAGGATCGCGCCGGTGACGGTGGCCGTGCTGCCGCCCGCCGCCCGGATGGCGGCCACGCCGCCGACGAAGGACGCGCTGGTACCCAGATAGCTGGGCACCCGGCCCTGCACGACGAGCAGGAACAGCACGGTCGCGACGCCGGACATCATGATGGCCAGGTTCGGGTCGAGCCCCATCACCACGGGGAAGACGAAGGTCGCACCGAACATCGCCACCACGTGCTGGGCCCCCAGACCCAGGGTGCGGGGCCAGGAGAGGCGTTCGTGCGGCAGCACGGCGGCCCCGGGCCGGGGCGCCCGGCCGTCGCCGTGCAGCCGCCAGCCCAGGCCGAGCCCTCTTCTTGCCGGAACTTCCTTACCTTTCATGGGATTTCTCCGGTTCTCGGTCATGCCGCATCGCGGCGGCCACGAACTGGTGTACGAATATGAACGGTTGGGCCGCTGCTGGGCTCAGGCGCCGGCACCCGGGGCTCAGGCCTCCACGTCGCAGGCCACCGAAACCATCACGGCCGCAGCACGCCGGTCGGCCTCGGCCGGTTCCTCGGCCACGACGATCACATGGCCCACCCGGGTGTGCTTCACCTCGGCGCCACCGACCAGGTCGCCCGGGTCGACGTAGGAGCGCACCGCGGCGAGGTGCGGGTTCAGGCGGAGGCCCGTCAGCCCGCGGAAGGTGCCGTGCGCCGCCGTGTTGATGTAGCGCAGCGCGGCGGCACCGGAGCGCTTGTGCTGCGGCTGCGGCACCTCGCCGAGGACGGTCTGCACATACGCCCGGGCCAGGTCGATCCCGGTGGCGTGCTTGATCGCCTCCAGTACGGCGCCGTCCGGCGGGCCGGCGCCGATCTCGATGAGTACCGGGCCGTCCGCGGTGAGCTTGAGGTCGGTGTGCGCGATCCCGTCCCGCAGACCGAGCGCCGTGAGGCCGGTGGCCACGGTGGCGGCCGTGCGAGCCGCCGTCCGCTCGTCCAGGTCGGTCGGCACGGTGTGACCGGTCTCCTCCCGCTCCCGGCCGTCCGTCATGTACTTCCGGGTCAGGGCAAGGTGGGTGCAGTTGCCCTGGTGCAGCACGCTCACCACGCTGTACTCGGGGCCCTCCAGGTACTCCTGGACCAGGGCCACCGCGTCGAAGGCGAGGCCGTACGTCGTGTCCGTACAGCGGTTCAGCGCCCGGCGGACGGCGGACCGCAGCTCGTCCGGGCCGCGTACCACGCTCACCCCCACCGATCCCGTGTTCTCCACGGGCTTGACCACGACGGGGTAGTCCAGCCCGGCCGCCTCCAGTCGCTGCTGGGCGGCCTCGGGCGAGACCAGCGCCACGGTGCGCGCGCCGGGCACCCCGTGCCGCTGCAGCGCCTGGGCCATGTGCCACTTGTTCCGCGCGGCCGGGGCCCGGCCGGCGGAGTGCCCCGGCACGCCCAGCCGGACCGCGAGGGCCGCGGCCAGCGGGGAGAAGCGCCCCCCGCTGACCGCCACCGCTTCGATGCCCTCCCGGGCGCAGTACTCGGCGAGTTGGTCGACGGCCTGATCCGCGGAGCGGAAGTCGGTGAACACCACACCGCTCAGCTCCCTGCGCATCTGCGGACGGCACCGCGCGTACAACTCCCGGTGCGTCGCGACATGCACGCCCACGTCGAGCTGCTGCGCCGCCCGCACTATGCACTCGGCGGCCGTGTTCTCGGCGCCGAGGAGCAGAGCTGCTCTGGCCACGTCATCTCACCTTGCTCTCGCCGGTTCTTCCTCAAGGCGGTCTGTGGGGTGCACCGTCAACCGCCGTAGGCCCTGCTGAATTTGCCGACGATGTAGTCGCCGGAACGTACCGATGCGTGCCTCGGAGGGTTGTCCGGCCCGGTGCAGGTGGGAATACACTCGATCAACGCATCGTAGGCCGGTTGGTGGAAGAACGGCACCGAGTAGCGCTCTTTGTCTGCCAGTTCCCTGGGCGGGTTGATGACCCGGTGGACCGTGCTCACCCAGCGGTTGTTGGTCCAGATCGCCATCAGGTCGCCGATGTTGACCACGAACGAGCCCTCGATGTAAGGGACGTCGAGCCACTCGCCGTTCTTGTCGAGGACCTGCAGGCCACCCGGGCCGTCGTCCTGGTAGAGGATCGTCAGGCTGCCCCAGTCGCTGTGGATGCCCTTGCGCAACTGGCCCGGGGCGGGCGGCTCGGTCTGCCGCGGGTAGTAGTTCGCGGTCAGGTTCGTCATATGCCGGTCGATCTTGTCCTCGAACCAGTTCTCCGGCAGGTCGAGGGCGAGCGCGAACAGCCGCATGATGTCGGCGGCCAGCACCTCCATGGCCGCGTAGTAGGACCGGTAGGCCTCGGCGAAGCCGGGCAGTTCGGGCCAGCGGTTCGGGGTCGCCAGCGCCGGGTCGGCGTCGGCCGGCAGCCGGCCGGCCCCGTCGGGCTCGCCGAGCCGGTTGATGGTGAAGGTCTCGGAGACGTCGGGCAGCTTGCGCTCGTACTCCACCTCGGCGTCCGCGTTGGAGGCGGCCAGGCTGCCCTTGCGGCCGAAGCCGCGCATCAGCGGGTCGGCGGGGTCCGCCAGCAGCTTCGACTTGGCCTCGGCCGGCAGCGCGAAGAACTCACGGGTGGCCCGGTACATCTCCGCGATGGTGTCCTGTCGCACGCCGTGACCGACGATCACCAGGAATCCGCTGGTGCGGCAGACCTCGTCGATCACGGCGCCGAGCTGCCGGTCCGCCGCGGCCGACGACCGCGCCGAACTCAGGTCGATCACCGGGACGTAACCCTCCACCACAGTGATCTGTGCGGCCTCCTCGACCGCGCTCTCCACATTCAGTAGCGACATCGCTCCTACTCTCGATTCAACCCTGGCGAGGGGGTTTCGGTCGGCCCCAGCCCCGGGGGCGCTCGGTTCGGCCCCAGTACCTGGGGCGCTTGGTTCGGCCCCAAGCACCTGGGGCGCTCGGTTCAGCCCCAGCGAGGGGGCGGGGCCTCCCAGTCCCGCACGAGGCGGAGGAACTCGGCCGCGTCCGCGACGGGCGCGAGGGTGCCGAGCTCCTGCTCGCGCAGGAATCCACTGGCGGACATGCGGCAGACCATCCGCAGGAGGCGGTCCCAGTAGCCCTCGACGTTCAGCAGCGTGACGGGCTTCTGGTGCGTGCCGAGGACCAGCCAGGCCCAGACTTCGAGGATTTCCTCGGCGGTGCCCACCCCGCCCGGCAGCGCGACGAACGCGTCCGCCAGGTCGGCCATGAGCTGCTTGCGCTGGTGCATGGTGTCGACGACATGCAGTTCGGTCAGGCCCGGATGGGCGACCTCGGCGTCGACGAGATGGGTCGGGATGACTCCGGTGACTCGTCCGCCGGCCGCCAGGGCGGAGTCGGCGACGACGCCCATGAGGCCCGCCGCTCCGCCGCCGTAGACGATCTCGTGGCCTTCCGCGACCAGTTCCTTGGCGAACATGGCCGCTGCTTCTCGGTAGGCCGGCCGGTTGCCGAGGGCCGACCCCGCGTAGACGGTGATACGCACGGCAGGGATCCCCCTCCGGTCAGGGGCTGACCCGGCCGAACTTCTCGAACGCCGCGTGGGTCAGCGGCATCAGGCGCGCGAACTCCGCCTCCATCTGCTCGGCCACGACCTCGATCTCCCGCTGCGGGTGCGAGATGTAGGCGGCGTCGGTGCGGTGGGTGCGCAGCCCCAGGAAGTGCATCAGCGAGCGGGCGTTGCAGGTGGCGTAGACGGTGGAGTACGTCGCCACCGGCAGTACCACGCGGGCCAGTTCGCGGGCGATTCCGGCGTCGAGCATCTTCTGGTATTCGCGGAATGCCGAGCGATAGGCCTCACTCGTGGCCGTGCTCACCAGCTCGTAGTCCTGCTCGTCGCCCGGTACGTACTGGTAGTGGCCGGGCTTGCCGATCTGCTTCAGTGCACGGTCGCGGTCGGGCACGTAAAAGACGTTCTTCAGGTCTTTGTAGCGGGCGCTTTCCTCGTTGAAGGACCACATTCGGTGCCGCATCATGTGCCGGATCGTGAAAATCGGCGCGTGCACCAGGAAAGTCATGGAGTTGTGCTCGAAAGGACTGCCGTGCCGGCTGCGCATGAGATATCGGATGAGGCCCCCGATGTATTCGTCGCCGCGTTCCTCGCGGTGCGCATCCTCGCCGGCCGTGGACACGCGTGCCGCGCGGACGACGCCGATGTCGGACGCGGTGTGATCGACGAGCTCGACGGTGATCTCGCTGCGCAGTTCGATCTCCGGTCCGAAGACCGTGCTGTCCTCGGTTCCGGTCTCGATCGCCGGGCTGATCGTCATTGCTCTTCCCTTCGTTGACCTGGCTCGTTGTCGCTTGGATGGCGGATCGGGCTGGGTCAGTCCCAGCCGTGGTCGTCGGGCGTGTCACCCGCGACGACCGTCGTGGTGGCGGGGGTGCCGGCCACCGTGGCGACCGCGGGGACGGCTGCGGCGGCGAGGACACCGGCGGCGGCGACGGCGACCAGGGTGGTGCGCAGACCGCGGGCGTTGGCGACAACCGTCTGAAGGGAGATCGTGCGGAGCATTTCATTCCTCTTTCCCTGTGGGGTTTTTCGAGCGGCTCTCCCGCTCGCAATGTCCATTCTTCGGGGGCGACAGCTCCGCAGTAAGGTCACACTTGTGCAGTGCGCAGGTGAGAATCCTTTGCCGGTACCTTCCTGCATACGCAGCAAAGCCCCGCCGCCGGCGGCTGGGAAACCGCTGCCCGGCGACGGGGCATTCGCTGTGCGCAAGTCGGCGCGCCGCACGGATGCGGGGCGCTGTGGATCTACCGGTCGAGTCCGCACACCACCCTTCCGGGTCCGGGCGTACGGACCGGCTCACTCCGTTTCTGGTCATGGATCTCGCGTACCGCGACGGTCGCCGTCACCACGGCGGCCCGGGCCAGGCCCAGCACGTCCCGCGCGGAGTCCAGATCACGGTCGGGCAGGCGCACCACGACGTCCGTGGCGCACTCGATGAGGTGCAGCGCCGCCCTGGCCAATGAGTCGTCGCAGGGATAGCTCTGCTCCACGGCGGTGCGGGCGCTCTTCAGGAGCGCAGCCGCGCTGAGGGTGTTCTGGGTGGTGTCCAACTCTCCTCCTCGGTCGGGGTAACCGCGTCACTCGGTACGGAAGTCGATGGCGTCGTTGATCCGTTCGCAGCGCTCCACCGCCGCCTCGCGGGAGTCCGCGGAGGCGATGGCGTAGCCGGAGGTGCAGTCGGCGACGGTGAGCAGCTCGGGCACGACGTCCCCGGGGCTCTTGGCGACGACCGCGGCCGCCTGCTCGTCCCGGAAGTCGTCGAGGTACGGCAGGAAGACCAGTGGGGTCTCGCCCGCCGGGACGTGGCGCACGACGGCCGGCACGTCGGAGCCGGCCTCCACGGACCGCACACGGCCCGGTTCGGGGGTGAAGAAGCGCACGGCCGCGCCGCCGATGGGCTCGGGGGAGGACTCGGGCAGCTGGTCGATGCCCAGCGGCACCGTCAGGAACCAGCGGTTCAGGTCCGCCCCGAAGGCGCGCCGCACCAGCTCCGGCGCACCGCTGCCGGCCAGCCGGGCGTGCGACTCCAGCACGCGGGGCCCGTTGGGGGTGAGGACGAACTCGCTGTGCGAGGGGCCCTCGGTGAGCCCGACCGCGTCGAGCAACTGCACGGTCAGGGCGCGCAGTTCGTCGAGGTGGGCGGCGGCGGCCGTGCTCGGGGTGCTGACCTCCCACTCGACGTACCGCTCGTTCATCCGGTACTCGGAGTAGCCGATGGGGACGTGCCGGCCGGCGTAGGAGAAGGAGTCCACGCTGACGACAGGTCCCTCCAGGTACTCCTCGGCGAGCGGGGCGTCGAACCCGGCCGCGGCCAGGGCATACCAGGCCCGCACGGCCTCCTCGGGGTCACCGGCCGGGTGGATGTGCAGGCTCGCGACGCCGTCGACCGGCTTGAGCACGATCCGCCCGGCCACCTCCCGCTGGAACCCGGCAGCCTCCTCGGCGCTGTGCACCACCCGGTGGCGCACCGGGCTCAGTCCGTGCTTGGCGAGCAGCTCCCGGGTCAGCGCCTTGTCCTTCAGGGCCCGGGCGGTCTCCTCGCCGACCCCCGGCAGGCCGAGGGCGTCGACGACATGACCGGTGGACTCGGCGGCGGGCTCGGTGGTGGTCAGGACCCGGTCGAAGGGGCGCTCCTCGTGCAGCGGGCGCAGCACTTCGAGGATCGCGGGGCCGTCGGCGATCGGCGCGTGCACGATGCGTTCGCAGTGCTCCGCGATACCGGGGTCGTACGCCCCCTCCTCGTGCACGAGCACCACGTCGATGCCGAGCTCGCGGGCGCCGGCGATGGGTGCGGGGCGGCCGCCGACGACCGCTACTCGGTAGGTCGGGGTGTTCCCATGGGTGGGGCCTGACATCTCGGTTCTCCCGTCGGTTGGCAGGGCGGTTGGTGGACCGGGGCGCGCTCGTCAGCTCGCGTAGCAGCGACGCAGCCAGCGCGCGGTGGCGGCCGGGCGGGGGGTGAAGGCCCGGCGCCGGTGCAGCACGCGGTAGTTGTCGAAGAGAAGGAAGTCGCCGGGCCGCAGTACGAACCGCTCGGCGTCGTCCGTCCGCAGAGCCGCGGTGAGTTCGTCGAGCGCGGCGGCGGCTCGGGCGGTCAGGCCGCGGGTGGTGCCGTGGTCGTAGCGCATCCGCGGGGCGGCACCGTCGTGCTCCAGGACGGCTCCGCGCAGGGCGGGCTGTGCCCCGGTCTCCACGGAGGCGGGGGCACCGATCTCGAACTCGGGCCGGGCCAGGGCCTCGCGGGCGGCGGGTGTGAGGCGGGCGAGGACGGTGTCGACGCCCACCACGTCGGTGGGGACGCGCTCGTCGTTGCGGATCGCGTAGAAGGTCAGATGGCGCGGGACGTTCGGGCGCGGGTCGCGGCCCTGCTCGCCGAACGGCAGATGCGGATTGTCCGTGTGCCAGAAGAACTCGGCATCGGACCCCCATGAGCTGGTGGTTCCGGCGGCCGCCGGATTGGGCACCACATTGCGCATCACCCGGCCGCGGTTCTCGTACGGCACCGCGAACGGCGTGGTCCCGAGCAGCCGGACCAGGCCCAGCTGGAGGGCGTTGACGGGCGCGAGCGCGGCCTCGGGGGTGAAGCCGCCGACCGGGGTGGGCGGGGCGTCGTACCGGGGCAGGTTCTCCAGGACCAGGACGCTGCTGTGCCCTCTCGTGAACTTCCCCAGTTCCGCGAGCAGTTCGTCGGGCAGGTGCTGGAGCAGGGCCGACGCCCCGATGCTCGCAAGGATCACGCCGTGGGCATCCGGGTCGAGGGGCTCGGCGTCGGCGAGCCGGCTGTTCAGTTCCTTGGCGAGTACGTCGCGGACGCCGTCGTCGAGGACGTACCGCACGATGTCCGGCCCGGCGGTCATGGCTGCACCCAGTAGCTCGTGGGCTGCCGTCGCCCGAGCCGGGCGAGCGGACCACGGACCGTCCGCGCCGCCAGCCCCAGGGGAGTGACAACAAGGAAATACAGAACAAAAAGGCCAAGTCTGGGCATGGTGTGCTCCTCGGGTGTTGCCGCGAAGAAGGAGGTGGTGTTGAAGGGCTGCGCCCGGTGGGGCAGTGGGCCCCGGGCCGGACGGGATCGCTCAGTCGAGCGGGATCGCCTCGCGCCAGTCGCCCTCCTCCCGCCACTCGGGCTGCTCCGACTTGTCCAGGAGGAAGCCGCCGAGGGCGAGGAGGTCGATGTCCGTGCGCATGAAGCACGTGTAGGCGTCGTGCGGGGAGTTGACGATCGGCTCGCCCCGGACATTGAAGGACGTGTTCACCAGCACGGGGCAGCCGGTCTCGGCCTTGAAGGCGGTCAGCAGCCGGTGGAAGGGCCCGTTGCGGTGCGCGGACACCGTCTGCACCCGTGCGGAGGAGTCGACGTGGGTCACCGCCGGAATCGTCGACCGCGCCACCTTCAGCAGGTCGAGTCCCGTGGCCCCGGCGGTGTCCGCCGGCACCTGGAGCCGCTGCCGGCCGGCGACCTGGCTGACCACCAGCATGTACGGGCTCTCCTGGCGTACGTCGAAGTAGTCCCCGGCGTCCTCGTCGAGCACCGCGGGCGCGAACGGGCGGAACGACTCCCGGAACTTGATCTTGAGGTTCATGGCGGACTGCATCCGCGGATCACGCGGATCGCCCAGGATCGAGCGGGCGCCGAGCGCGCGCGGACCGAACTCCGCCCGGCCCTGGAACCAGCCGACGATCTTCCCCGACGCCAGCTCCTTGGCCACCCGGTCCGCCAGCGCGTCCGGGTCCAGCCGGGTGTACGGCACGCCCCTGCTGTCGAGGTACGCGGCGATCTCCTCGTCGCGGTGGGCCGGCCCGAGCAGCGCCCCGGACATTGCGTCACGCCCGCTGCCCAGGTGGGCACGCGGCGCCCCGCGCTCCTGGGCCACGGAGAGCGCGGCACCGAGCGCGCCCCCGGCGTCCCCGGCGGCGGGCTGCACCCACACTTCGTCGAAGATGCCCTCCTCGATCAGCTTCCCGTTCGCCACACAGTTCAGCGCCACCCCGCCGGCCAGGCACAGCCGGCGCTCGCCGGTGCGTTCCCGGGCCGTGCGCGCGAGAGCGACCATGACCTCCTCGGTGACCTGCTGCACCGAGGCCGCCAGATCGAACTCCCGCTCCGTCAGCGGTCCTTCGGGGGTGCGGCGGGGTCCGCCGAAGAGCTTGTCGAAGGCGCGCCCGGTCATCCGCAGGCCGCGCAGGAACTCGAAGTACCGCATGTCGAGCCGGAAGGACCCGTCCGGCCTGATGTCGATCAGCTTCTCCCGGATCACGTCCGCGTACCGCGGCCGGCCGTAGGGGGCGAGCCCCATCAGTTTGTACTCGCCGGAGTCCACCTTGAAGCCGCAGTAGTACGTGAACGCCGAGTACAGCAGGCCCAGGGAGTGCGGGAAGCGCAGCTCGGCCAGGTTCGTCAGCCGGCCGCCCTGCCCGTGCCACAGGCTGGTGGTCGCCCATTCCCCCACGCCGTCGACGCACAGCACGGCGGCCGACTCGTACGGGCTCGGCAGGAACGCGGACGCCGCGTGCGACCGGTGGTGGCGCAGCACCCGGATCCCGGGGACCCGGCCGCGCCCCAGCGCGGCCAGCTCGCCGGCCACCACGTCGGTGGCCCGGCGCTTGCGGGTGAGCCACACGGGCAGTCCGTCGGCGAAGGCGGTGAAGCCGAAGGGGGCTGCGCGGACGTAACTGTCCAGCACCCTGCGGAACTTCAGCGCCGGATCCTCGTAGTAGGCGACGGCCGCGATGTCGTCCAGGCCGACCCCTGCCTCGCGCAGGCAGTACTCCACGGCGCGGGCGGGGAAGGACGGGTCGTGGCGGCGTCGGCTGAACCGCTCCTCCTGCGCCGCGGCGACGGGCGTGCCGTCGGCGACGAGGGCGGCCGCGCTGTCGTGGTAGAAGGCGGAAATGCCCAGCACCAGGTCAGACATGTGCGGTTCTCCTCCATCGGCGGACCAGTCGGCGAGCCGGGGAACCGGCCGCGCCGGGCTCGAGGGACAGCGAGCGGAAGCCGGTGCGGACCCGGAGCCAGGCGGCCTCGCGGGCACCTGAGCTCCCGCCCGGCAGTGCGGCGAGACAGCTGTCGACGGCGTCGCAGGCCCAGGCGGCGTGCCCGCTGGCGACGTTGTCGATGGTGTTGTGGATGTCCACGAAGCGGGTGCTGAAGCCGTGCCGGCGCAGTGCCAGCCGGGCCCGGCGGTAGGAGCCGCCCACACCGGACAGCTCCATGGCGAGGTTGAGCCCGAGGATCTCGGGCTGGAGGGTGCGCGGGAAGCGGCCGGCGGACAGCCAGAAGACGGGCAGCGCGAAGGACTCCTCGGCGAAGCGCGGCCAGGCGGCGAACTCCGCTGAGCCGCCGGGCGGCGGCTCGACGCCCATCTCGGCCAGCAACTCACGGTAGATCCGCGGGTGGTTGAGGCCGGGGTCGCCGTTGCCGAGTTCGTCCCAGTACGTCTCGAAGAGCGCGAATCCGTGCGGGGAGGCGGCGAGTGCGTAGTCGGTGAAGCCGTGCAGCCAGGCGCCGTCGATCATGGTGAGCGGGGCGAGCTGGACGGTCGACTCCACCAGCACCTCGCGGGAGGGCAGGGGCGTGTCCTGGTCGGCGGTGAACTCCTCGGCGTGCCGCTCGTGCTGCTCCGACAGCCAGGACCGCAGCCCCTCGGCCGGCCAGGCATCCGGCAGCCGGTAGGCGCCGCGGTCCACGCCACGGCGGGCACGGCCGAGCCAGTCGTGCGCGTAGCGGGCCGCCCAGTCGCGCAGCGCCGGCGTGTCGGTCCGGCTCTGCAGCCGCCAGTACGCCTCGCGCAGGTCCTTCGGCTCCCGGCCCCGCTCGTCCTCGGGTGACTGCCAGGCAGGCAGCGCGGGCGGGCGGGGGCGACGGGGGCGGGCGGGCGCGGCGTCGGCGGCGGTGCCGGTGGGGAGGGAGTCGATCCAGCGGCGGATCACCGTCAGCTCCTCGGGCGCGAACACCCGGAACATCGCCCCGCGGTCACCGACGAGACCGTTCACCAGAGGGCTGGCCGCCGAGCGGCCGGGGCGTACGAGCCTGCTGCGGGCCAGGACTCCGAGCAGCGGCCGGGGGTCGGTGCGGCACTCCGCCAGCCAGTCGGCCAGCGGCCGCCCCTCCAGGCGGAAGTCGTGGTGGTACACGGCACCTTCCCGCGCCCGCAGCCGCAGCAGCTCGGCCATGTCGTGGGCCGGGTCCCGGGTGTCGTCCAGCCGGTCGTACAGGTCGTCGGCCCATCGCCGGAGGGCGGCGAGGGCCCAGCGGAAACCGGCGCAGAAGCGGTCCCGGTCGACGCCGGGCCAGGAGTCGGCACCCACCGTGGTCAGGTCGATACGACCCCAGTCCGCCGCGGGCCGTGCCTGTTCGACCAGGGCGAGCGGCGGCAGCAGCCCGACCGCCCGTACACAGGCGTCGGCGCCGAGGAGTTCGTCGCGGAACTCCTCCGGTGCCCGGCTCATGACGAGCAGCCGGGCCGGCAGCTCGAACGAGTCGTCGTCGATGCGCTGGTCGTGGGCGAGCCCCGGTGCCGAGGAGGCGTACTCGGCTACCTCCAGGGCCCGCAGCAGGGCCAGGTAGGCGCTGCCGCGAGAGGCGGCGGGTCGGCTTACGCCCACATCCTCGGCGTAGCGGGCCAGCAACCGCAGAAGTGTGGGATCCTCGGCGCCCGCCGGGGAGCTCAGCCCCTGCAGCCAGGCGCCCGCGACCAGGGCCAGCGGGGCGCAGCCGAGGGCGGCCCGGCGCACCAGGGCGTCGCGGGCGCCGTCGGAGTCGCAGGCGCCGAGGAGAGCCCGAAACCGCCCGGCAGTGTGCCGCGACCAGTCGGCGGCGACTGCGGCGAGCGCGGCCGGCTCGGCGGAGCCGCCGTCGGTCGCCGTGCGGATCTCGGTGCGCACCGCGGCCAGCAGCCGGGTGCCCGGCGGCGGGCACTCGGGGTCCGCCGCGGTGGCGTACAGAGTGCGGGACGCTGCTCGGTTCACGGTTCTTCCATTCCAGTGCTTCGAGGCCGGTGCGGATCAGAACATGGGGTAGATCGAGGCATCCGGCTTGCTCTTGCGGGAGCGGAACAGCCGGGTGGCGATGAAGCGGGTGAGGGCGCTGCGCAGTGCGGACATGTCGGGTTCTCCCGTGTGGTCGTGAAGAGACGTTTCAGCTCAGCTCTGGAAGAGCGGCCCGCGATGGGTCTTGTGCTGGGCCGCCTGGGCCAGCGGACGGACCACGAGCCGGTCGACGTTCACGTGCGGCGGCAGCTCCACGGCGAAGGACACGCACTCGGCGACGTCCTCGGCGGTCAACGGCCGGTCGACGCCCGCGTAGACGGCCGCAGCGCGCTCGCGGTCTCCGTGGAAGCGGTTGAGCGCGAACTCCTCGGTGTGCACCATCCCGGGCGCGACCTCCACCACGCGCACCGGCTCCCCACACAGTTCGAGCCGCAGCGTCTCGGTGAGCGCGTGCTGGGCGTGCTTCGCGGCGCTGTATCCGCCGCCGCCCTCGTAGTTGACGTAGGCCGCCGTGGAGGTGATGTTCACGATCGTGCCGCCGCTCTGCTTCAACAGCGGCAGCAGCGCCTGGGTGATGTGCAGTGTGCCGAGCACGTTGACGGAGTACATCTGCTGCCAATGCGCCGGCGAGCCCGCGGCCACGGCGTCCGCGCCGAGTGCGCCGCCGGCGTTGTTCACCAGCACGTCGCAGGCGTCGAGCGAGTCCGCGAAGGCCCGTACGGCCTCGGCGTCGGTGATGTCCAGCACGACGGCCCGGCCGCCCGTCCCCTCGGCGACGCGGTCGAGCAACTCGCCGCGCCGGGCCAGGAGCACGGTGTCGTACCCCTCCTTGGCCAGCCGCCGCGCCACGGCGGCCCCGATTCCACTGCTCGCTCCTGTCACCACGGCGGTCCTGGTCATACCGGCCTTCCTCGAAGTCGTCGTTCGTCGGTGGCTGGGCCCAGGACGACTCTGCTGGTGCCGCCGGACCCCCGGAAGGGTCAAAGGCGTGCACGTGCAGGGTTCTGCAGCGGGCGCCGGCCGGCGGGTGACTTCATGCCTGTGCGGCCGCGTATTTGTGAGGGTTCCGGCGTGCCGTCAACGGCGGAAGAGTCACCGGCGAACCGCTTCGGACCGGCAAGCTGGGAGGAACGCATGGCGGAGCAACGGGTGTCGCTCACCCCGCAGATGCTGCAGTACGACGACTTCGACGACCGGGGCCGCACCCGCTGGCTTCCGTACCTGATGTACTTCCACCGCGCCCACTACCGCTCGGACACGGTCAACACCGACGAACTGGGCTTCCGCTACTCGTGCGGGCCCAGCGGCGAACTGGCGTCCGTGGCCGAGCTGCCGGACTCGCCCGTCCGGCTGTTCGCCGGCAGCTCGACCGCTTTCGGTATCGGCGCGACCAGCGACGCGGCGAGCCTGCCGTCCCGTCTGTGGAGCACCCACGCCCCTGCCGAGCCGTGGCTGAACTTCGCGGGCCGCAGCTACAACTCCGCGCAGGAGTTCCTGCTCTTCTCGCTCTACCGCCATCTGCTGCCGCGGGTCAGCGACATCGTCGTCTTCTCGGGCCTGAACAACCTCGCCCTGGCCCGGCTGCCCGAGGAACAGCGCGGCGACCACGGCGGCTTCTTCAACTGCGGCGAGTACTTCGAGCAGATGGAGGGCCTCAGGCGCCGCCATCGCGGCCGTACGTCCCTGTTCGGCCGGCCGGAGAAGGAGGCGCCCCGCGACGAGGAGCCGGTACGGCCGCTGGAGGAGCGCATCGACTACGCGGTCGATCTGACCGCCCGGCACCTGGAGAACTGGCAGGCGCTCGCGCACGGGACCGACACGCGGATCACCTTCGTGCTGCAGCCGCTGGCCGGCTGGGTCCGGAACGAGCCCGCCCCCGAGGAGAAGCTCCTGTTCGACGAGCTCGACCGGCGTTCCAACTTCTGGGAGCTGTACGGCGACATTGCCACGATGGAGCCCGCCCGCCGGTACGCGGATGCGCTCCAGATCGCCTGCAACAAGATCGGCGTCGACTTCCTCGACCTCAACCCGCTCCTCGCAGAGGCGGCCGGACCGCGCGACTGGCTCTTCGTGGACCGCGCACACTTCACGGACCTGGGCCATGACATCACCGCCCGCCTGATCGCCGAGGGCCTGCGCCTGTCCTGAGCGTTGCGGACGGCCGCATTGTGCATGGCTGCATCGTGTATGGCCGCATTGTGCGCGCCTGCATCGTGCATGGCCGCGTCCTGCGCAGCCACACCGTGCACGGCCCACCACGTGGGGCCACACGCGTGTGCCGACACCGCGCATGGCAGCACGGTGTATGTCCGCACCGTGCATGGCTGAATGGCCGTATGGCGCATGCCGGCGCGGCGCACGGCGGCGCGGCGGACGTCGGCACGGTGAATGTACGCACCGCGCACGGCCGGATGGCCGCACGACGCACGGCAGCACGACGCGCGGCGCATGGCGCACGCCAGCGGGGCGTATGCCCGCACCGCGCACGACGCACGGCGCACGCCAGCAGGGCGTGTGCCTGCACCACGCACGGCCGCATGGCTGCTCGACGCACGACGCACGACGCACGACGCACAGCCGCACGGCGCATGCCCGCACGCCGCACAGCGGAGCGGCACGCCGCACAGCGGAGCGGCACGCCGGCCCGGTGGCACGGCGCGTGCGAGCACGTGCACTCCCGCACCGCCCCGCGTACGCGAACTTCCCCACGACAGCGAGGAATCCCATGACACTCCCGTACCGCATCGCCATGGTCGGCGGCCGTCCCGCACCCATCGCCGGTGCCCGCGAGCTGGGCATCGACGTCGTGCTCGTCCACGAGGAGGGCCGTTACGACCCCGTCATCGCCCGGCACTGCGAACGCATCGTGCACGCCCCCATCAACGACGGCCCGGCGATCCTGGCCGCCCTGCGCCCCCTGCACGAGGAGCGCCCCTTCGACCGGGTGCTGACCACCTCGGAGCCGGCCGGTATCGCCGTAGGCCATGTGGTCACCGCTCTCGGCCTGCCCGGGGTCGGCGAGGAGACCGCCCGCGTCCTGAAGGACAAGTGGCTGATGCGCGAGCGGCTGGCCGAGCACGGCCTGAGCCCGGTCCGCCACCGACTGCTGCACAGCCCGCAGGACGCGGCCGACTTCTTCGAGGAGCTCGGCACCGGCCGTGCCGTGATCAAGCCGGTCGACGGAGCGGCCAGCCGCCACATCCTGCTGGTGTCCAGCGCCCACGAGGCGGCCCTCGCCTTCAAGACCGTGGAGCAGGACGGGGGTTCGGCCGCGCTCGGCGAGGAGTACCTGGAGGGTCCGGTCGTCGCCGCCGACTCCTTCTCCCACGGTGGGCGGCACGTCGTGATCGGGTTCTCCGAGTACCGGATCAACGAGCGCTTCGTGGAGTGGGAGGTCAGCGCGCCGAGCCGGGTCGTCGCCGACCAGGAGGACGCGCTGCGCGAGCTGACCGTTCGGCTGCTGGACGCCATCGGTCTGACCGAGGGCCCCTCCTACAGCGAGTTCGTACTCACCGCCGACGGCCCCCGCGTCCTGGAGTCCCATGCCCGCCTCGGCGGCTGCGGCGCCCCCGAACTGGCACGCCGGGCCTTCGGACTGGACCCGGCCCGCATGCTGCTGACGGTGCCCCTCGGCATCGAGGAGTTGCCCGCCGCCTCCCCGGCCCCGCTGGGCGGTGCCGCCCTGCGCTACCTCACGCCCCGCCCCGGCACCGTCACCTCGGTCACCGTCGACGAGGACCTGCCGGCCGTCGTCAGGCGCATCCCCGAGGGCGTGACCAATGACCTCTACCTGCCGTTCTTCGACGAACTCAGCCACCACGAGACCGGTGCGGCGATCGCCCTCAACCCCGGCGAGAGGGTCCCCGAACTGCTCACCCTCGCCCACGCGAGCGCCGGTTACGTCATCTCCTCCGGCCGTGACGCCGACGAGGCGGTGGACCGCTGCGCCCGGGTGGCCGAAGGCATCCGCATCGAGACCGATGGCCTGACCGATGGAGTGACCCAGTCATGACCGAGCACACAAAGGACACACCACGCACTGCCGAAGGCACGCCGAGCGCCGCCGCCCACCGCCCGCACATCCTCGTCCTGCACCGCTGGCGCGACCAGCACGCCCTCTACGAGAACTACATCGACCACCGCGACCACCGTGTGACCTATGTGACCACGCCCCTCGGCTGGCCCTCCCTGCCGCTGACGGCCGCCGGGATCGTCGAGGTCACCGCCACCGACGACATCGAACAGGTACACGCCGCCGCGACGGCACTGTCCGCGCTGTTCGGCCCGGTGGACCGGGTCGTGGCGCTGAACGAGGGCGACCTCGACACCGCGGCCGAGCTGCGCGCCCGGCTCGGCTGCCCGGGCCAGCTGCCCGGCGAACTGGCCCGGTTCCGGGACAAGTTCGTGATGTGCGAGGCGGTCGCGGCGGCCGGAGTGCGCACCCCCGCGTTCGCCGACGCCCCGGACGCGACCGCCGTGGCCGGGTTCGCGGCAGCGCACGGCTGGCCGGTGGTGGTCAAGCCACGGCGCGGCACCGCCAGCCGCGGAGTGCTGATCATCGACTCACCGGCCGGTCTGTCCGCGCTGGACGGGCTGCCCGACGAGCCGCGGCTGGTGCAGGAGTTCTGCGGCGATGCGATCTACCACGTCGACGGGCTGTGGACCGGCAGCGGGCTCGGCCCCTGGCGCGCCTCCCGGTACGTCAACACCTGCGCGGACTTCGCCGCCGGCGGCGTCCTCGGCTCGGTGGAGGAGGACGACCCCGAACTCGTCGCTGCCCTCGGGGAGTTCACCGCCTCCATCGCGGGCGCGCTCAGCGACCGGCCCTGGGTCTTCCACCTGGAGGTCTTCGTCGCCCGCGGCGCCGACGGGCGGCCGGAGCTGCGGTTCCTGGAGGCCGGGTACCGGGTCGGCGGTGCCGAGATCCCGTTCGTGTGGCGCGAGGTGCACGGAATCGACCTGATGACGGCCGCGGTCGACGTCCAGCTGGGCCGGAAGCCCGCACTGACCGCGCCTGAGTCCTGGCGCACCGGCGGCTGGCTGCTCGTCAGGACCCCGGTGCCGGCGCCCTGCCGGGTGGTGGCCGCCCAGCCGCTCGATCCGCGCGACGACGGACCCTACGCGCAGGTCGTGCCGCCCCGGGGCACGGTCGTGCCCGAGGTCGGCGGATACGAGCACGTGGGCGCCCGCTTCCGGTTCCGCGGCTCGGGCACCGCCCAGGTGGAGAGCTCGATCGCGAAGGCCGCCGCCCGCTTCCGGCTGGAGTGCGAGGCCGTGGCATGACGGACGCCCTGGCCCCGCTGCGGCTGCGGGACTACCGCCGGCTGTGGTCCGGCACCCTGCTGAGCAATCTCGGCGACGGGGCCACCTGGACCGCCCTGTCCTGGATGGCGATCGTGCACGGCGACGCGGCCGCGCTCGGGTTCCTCGGCCTGTGCTACACGGCGCCGGTGATCGGCGGCGGGGCCCTCGTCGGACCACTGCTCGACCGGTTCGACCGGCGCCGGGTGCTGGTCGCCGACTGTGTGCTGCGCGGGCTGGCCGTCGCGAGCGTCCCGGCGGCCGCCGCCCTGGGCCCCGTACGGCTGTGGCACCTGTATGTCGTGGCGGCGGTGTACGGCCTGCTCAAGATCGTGCCACTGGGTGCGGTACCGGCGATGCTGCCCGACCTGGTGCCGCCGCGGCAGCTGACGCGGGCCGCCGCCCTGGAGTCGGTGTCGCTCGGCGTGGGCCGGATCCTCGGCCCCGTCGTCGGCGGCGCGCTCATCCCGCTGACCGGCGCTCACGCGGTGCTGCTGGTGGACGCGGCGAGCTATGCGGCGCTCGCGCTGGCCGCCCTCGCCCTGCGGCTGCCGTACCGCCGTGCGGCGGCCCCCGCCGAAACGGCGCCGTCCGGCGGCTGGCGGCCGGTCGTCTCACTGCTGCGCGGCGACGGGGTGCTGCTCGCCATCACCGTGGGGTTCGGCCTGTTCAACCTTGCGATGGGCATGCTGCTGGTGCTGGAACCCTGGTTCGCGCACGACCGGTTCTCCGGCGGCTCCGGCCTGCTCGGTCTGATCCTCGCGGTCTCCGGCGCGGCGAACCTAGCGGGCTCGCTGATCACCGGCATGCTGCCGCCCGCGGACCGCCAGATGCTGCGCATCGGCGTCCTCCAGGCGGTCGCCGGGGGCTCGCTGCTCCTGCTGCTGGTGCCGTCGCTGCCGATCGTGCTGACCGGCCTGGTGCTGTGCAACCTGCTGTCGACGCCGATGACCGTCTCTTCCCAGGCCCTGCGTCTGGCCCGTATCCCGGACGCGCTGCGCGGTCGCACCCTCATCCTCATGCGCACGGCCATGAACGCCACCACGCCCATGGGCACCGCGCTCGCCGGCCCGCTGCTGGCCGCCGGCGCCCACGGATTCCTGATCGTCCTCATGACGCTCTGCGCCGCCGTGCCGGGCCTCTGGCTCGTGCATGCCTACCGCACCACGTCGTTCGGCACCGAGCTGGGCGTGACCGAGCACCGTCGCCTTCGTCGTCCTGGTCGCCTTCATCCCCTCCGTCCCCTCCGTCCCCTCCGTCTCCGAAGGAGCACACCCGATGCGCACCATGTTTAAGTCCAAGATCCACCGCGCCACCGTCACCCAGGCCGACCTGCACTACGTCGGCTCCGTCACCGTCGACGCCGACCTCATGGACGCCGCCGACCTCCTCCCCGGCGAACAGGTCCACATCGTCGACGTCACCAACGGCGCCCGTCTGGAGACGTACGTCATCGAGGGCGAGCGCGGCAGCGGGGTCATCGGCATCAACGGCGCCGCCGCCCACCTCGTCCAGCCGGGCGACACGGTCATCCTCATCAGCTACACGCTGGCCGACGACGCCGAGGCCCGTGCCCTCATCCCGAGCGTGGTCCACGTGGACGCCGCCAACCGCATCATCTCCCTCGGCGACGACCCTTCCGCCCCGGTCCCGGGCAGCGACACCCGCCGCAGCCCGCAGGCCCGGGTACCGGCGGCACGGTCCTGAGGAGTCATTTCCCGGGCGGGGTGCGCTCTTGCGCGCCTTCGTGCCATGCCGGAAGGTACCGGAGGGACGGGCGCGGAGTGTCACGGGGGACGGGCATGGAGGACCAGCCGGAGCTGGAGAGCGGATTCCGGGATCTCGGCGAGCGGTTCGAACGATGGCGCACCGCCCAGCAGGACCGGCACGACAAGTTCGAAGTGGAGTTGCGCGACCGCTACGGCAAACTCGGCTCCCGGCTCGACGCACTCGACCGCAGGACGGACGGTCTGGAGAGCAACCTCGGTGACGTCCGCACGGAGACCACCCGGATAGGCGCGCAACTGGACAGGCATGTCGGCGAGTTCGCCGCCTACAGAACGCAGCAGGAGCGCCGGCACGAGGTGGTCAAGGCGCAGTTCGACCTCCTGCAGTTGCAGCGCTCCTGGGACAGGCGGTTCGGCAAACGGGAGGAGATCCGCGCCCTGGCGCGCGGCCTGGTACACGAACTGAGCCCCGAACTGCCCGAGCGCGGTGTGTCCCGGACGCAGCACCTGGCGCTCGTCGTCGAGCAGCAGGCGGCGTTCGACCCGGGCTTCTGGTTGTCCCACGCCCTGCGTGCCGTGGCCGCCGGTTATGTGAAGGACGACGTCTGGAGCGACGCGGCCGAGATACAGGCGGTGTCGCTCAGCCCCGCCAAGGCCCGCCTCTTCTTCGCGCTCGCCGCCGCACGGGTGAAGGACCATGTCGCGGCCGGGACCTGGATGGACATGTACTTGACCAAGCTCGACCCTCAGCGGCTCGGCCGGGACTTCTTCGTCGTCCTGGACGCGGTGGCCAGCAGGGAACTCGGCGACCGTGCATGGAGCTTCGCCCGGCAGGCCATGGACCGCTGGGGTGCGGAGGCCACCGCGGAACCCGAGGCGGTGCGGGCGAGCCTGGGCCGTTGGGAGCCGCGGCTGCGCGCACTCGTCAGACCGCTTCCTGAGGGGGGATACCCCCACCTGGTCCGGGTCGTGAAAGCGTCCGACTGGGCGGCCCTGCGGGCGGGCTGGGAGCAGGCCACGGTGGCGGGGTGCGTCCTCGCCCATCTCCAGAGGGAGTTCACGGTGGTGGAGGGAGAGGAGCGCTCCACGCCGACCCAGCACATCGACCGTGCGCTCGAACGTCTCATCGACCACCCTGAGCCCGATGAGGCGAGGATGCTCACCCAGGAGGAGTGGCTGAAGACGTTCATCGGCCATGACGCCGACGAAGCCCGGGCCAGGGAGGAGCATGAGCGGAGGCAGCAGGTGGACGCCGAGGTCATGGACTTCGCCACCCTGCTCGACAACGCCGTCTTCAAGCCCAGCCTGGTCAGTCTCGGTCACCGGGCGCGCCGGCTCGCCCTCAGCCTCGTCTGGTCCAGGCTCCAGCTCACGGCGGAGGCGATGACCGAGGGCTCGGTGCACTCCCGGAAGCCGACGATCACCGTGCGGATCGAGGACTGCGCGGTTTCCCTCCCCACCGACCGGGCGCGGCGTGTTGACGCGAGCGCCATCGAGGAGGCCCTGTCCAAGGAGATCACCGCCCGGACCGAGAGGCGGGCGGAGGCCATTCGTCACTCCCTGCCCAGGCTGATCGGCGCGAACGCCGCGGGCCTGGTGGCCGCGGTGGCTGCGCCGTTCCTCTTCGACGGAGGTTCGGCGGTGCTGTTCGCCCTGCTGGGCCTCGGCGCCTGCGTCTGGGGCCTGTTCGACCTCAGGAGGGTCCCGGCGCAGCGCCGGACCTGCCAGGTGGAGGGAGAGCGCCGGCTGCTGCGGGCCCGGCAGCAGATTCCCGACGTGCTTCAGGAGTGGGAACGGTTCCTCGCCGAGTGGGACGCCAACGCCGCGCGGCTGGCGGAGTTGCGCGCCTTGAATCCGATGACAGGGTGAGCATGGAAGCGGGCCAGATCCTCAATGAACGCTTCGAACTGGTCAGCCTGATCGGCAGCGGCGGCCAGGGGTCGGTCTGGCAGGGGCGTGACCTCGACCTCAACGTGTCCGTGGCGCTGAAGCTGTTCGACAAGTGCTCCCACGCGGACCGCGAAAGGGCCTTCAGGGAGGCCCGGATCCTGGCCAACCTGCGTTACTCCAGCCGGGTCGTCCGCGTCTTCGACATCAACCGGCACGGTGACATGCCTTTCATCGTCATGGAACTCGTCGCCGGTGAACCGCTCTCGGCCCATGTGGGACGTGGTCGGCACCTCACCCTTGAGCAGACCGTGCGCTGGACCCAGGAGATCTGCAAAGGGCTGACCGACATCCATGGCCAAGGGGTCGCCCACCAGGACATCAAGCCCGCCAATGTGCTGCTCGACGGCGCTGATGGGGTGAAGATCGTGGATTTCGGCATCGCACGCTTCACCGATGCCACAGCCTCGTACAAGGTGCGCGGGACCCTGCAGTACATGTCGCCGGAGCAGTTCCGGGGTGAGCGCGTCACACCGGCCACGGACCTTTACGCGCTCGGCTGCGTGCTGTACGAGATGCTCACCGGCGCCACGCCGTTCGCCCAGTGCGTCACACTCGAGGCGATCACCAATGCGCACTGCACACGCGCCCCGAGGCCGCTGGCCGATTCCCGGCCCGGTGTTCCCGTCGCCATCGAGGAGCTCGTCCGCCGTCTGCTGGAGAAGACCCCCGGGGCCCGTCCGCCTGATGCCCGAGCCGTCGTACGGCAGATTCGGGAGCTGGAAGCGGTCCCGCAGGGCGAGGGTGAACCGCACGTCGACCGCAGGCATGTCGCGGAGATCCAGCGGCTCGAGCGACTGATCCGGGAGCACCGCTCGGGCCCGCGCGCCATGGACCCGGAGATCCTCGACGCCCGCTCGGAACACGCCAGGCTCACCGGGGAGTCGGGTGACCCCCGCGGTGCCGCCTTGCTCTACGACCAGTTGGCCGAGGACTGCGCCACCCGCTTCGGAAACACCGACAAGCGGGTCTTTCAGGCCTACCGGGAGGCCAAGCGCTGGTCGAAGGTCATTCGCTGACCGCCGCGGTCATCAAGCGACGGACGGGTTGTCGGCCCAGTCCAGATCGGCGTTGTCACCGAACGACGCGCCCTTGAGCCCGGTGGGCTGCTGCGGCGGGTACAGGCCGGTGTCGGGGCGGAACGCCGAGGCGATGTTGCCGGCGTACTCACCGGGCTCTGTGGTGGCCGCGGCGGACTCGTCGGTGGCCGCGGCGGACTCGTTGCCGACGGTGTCGACGGCGGTCCCCGCACGGTGGCTACCAGGCGCCGACGGTCGCCAGCAGGACGTGCAGGTCGTGGGCGGCCTCGGCGGTGGCCAGGGTCGCTGCGGCCAGGACCGTTGCGGTCGCGGCGGTGAGGGCCGGTTGGCGTCCCACGGGTGGGGCGAGGAGGGCGGCGACGCGTCGGGGGACCGGGCCTGCTTTGGCCAGTGGGCCGCGGCGGCCGAGGAAGCCGAGGGCGGCACCCGTGACGCGGGCGAGGGCGGGTGTGCGGTGGGCGGCGAGGGCCGCCTTGCCGACGGTGCGGGCGACCCGCTTCCGGTCGCCGGTGGCGGTGGCCGCGTTCTCGTCGGCCCAGCGTTCGATGGTGTAGGTGACGGCGTCGGCGAGCGGGCGCAGCAGCGGATCGGCCGCGGCGCCGAGCTGGGCGAGGGCGACGAACGCGTAGTGGTGGCCGGTCAGATGGGCGCGTTCGTGGGCGAGCAGGATGTCGTGTTCGGACTCGTGCAGGGTGTGCAGCATGCCGGTGGAGACGACGACGCGGCCGGGCAGTCCGGGCAGCGCGTACGCATCGGGGGCCTCGTCCTCCACGACGACCAGGCCGTCACGCGCGGGCATGCACGCGGCGTCCACCGCGGCCGCGGCCAGGGTGCGGGCGCGGCGCCAGAGCATGCGGGCGGCGGTGAGTACTGCGCCGCCGAGCAGAAGTCCGGCGACCAGGGCGATGGAGAGCTGGGCAGGGTCGTCGCTCTGCGCGGACCGCGCCGACCAGTGGCCGAGGTCGGCGAGCTGCGGGATGCGGATCAGGCCGGTGACGGCCAGCATGCCCAGGGAGATCGTGCTCGCCGTGCCGAGGACAAGGGCCGAGGCAGTGAGCAGCCAGGTGGCCAGGCGGGGTTCGCAGCGCTCGGACAACGGCCGCGCGCCGAGCGGGGCGACGAGCGACAGCAGCAGCGGCACATAGACGGCGATGCGCATCCGGCCGGCCCTTCTTATCGGTCGGCGTCCGGCTCGGGGCCGAGCAGCTGGCGCAGCAGGTCGGCGTCCGTGTCGGACAGCTGGTCGGCGAAGCGGGCGAGGACGGCCTCGCGGTCGGGGCGCTCATCCAGGACGGTGCGCATACGGCGAGCGGCGAAGCCGGCGTCGTCGGTGACGGGGGCGTAGGCGTACGCCCTGCCGCGCGCGGTGCGGGTGAGGAGTCCCTTGGTGTGCATACGGGTGAGGATCGTGACGACGCTGCTGTAGGTCAGCCCGTCGCCGAGTCGCTCGGTCACCTCACCGGGGGTCAGTGCGGCCTCCGCTCGCTGGAGCAGGTCGAGGATCTGTGTCTCGCGGGCTCCGTTCGCCCGCCTGGAACCTCGCCCCTGTGTCTCGGCTGCCATGGGGTTTGTCGTTCTCCCGGTTATCTTCTACAGTCGCGTAGAACTTTTACGCCCGCGTAAAAGCTCCTTCGTCCCCGAGTGTGCCATTGGATCGCCCATGAGCGCTATCAGTATCGGCCAGGCCGTCGTCCTGGGAGTCGTCGAGGGGGTGACCGAGTTCCTGCCCGTCTCCTCCACCGGCCATCTGAAGATCACCGAAGGATTGATGAGCATCCCGGTCGACGACACCTCCGTGGTCGGCTTCACCGCCGTCATCCAGGTCGGTGCCATCGCCGCCGTGCTGCTGTACTTCTTCAAGGACATCGTGCGGATCGTCTCCGCCTGGGGTCGTGGCCTGCGCAACCGCGAGATGCGGCACGACCACGACTACAAGTTCGCCTGGTGGGTCATCTACGCCACCATCCCGATCGTGGTCGTCGGTCTTGCCGCCAAGAAGCTCGTCGAGGGGCCGCTCGGGTCGCTGTGGGTGGTGGCCGGTTCGCTGATCGTCGGGTCCGGGGCGATGTGGGCGGCCGACCAGATGGGTCGGCACAAGCGCGGTGAGGGCGACACCAGCCTCAAGGACGCGATGCTGGTCGGCAGTTCGCAGATCCTCGCCCTGCTCTTTCCCGGGTTCTCCCGCTCCGGCGCCACCATGTCCACCGCGCTCATCCTGGACCTGGACCGGGTGGCCGCCACGCGCCTGTCGTTCTTCCTCGGCATTCCCGCGCTGACCGGTGCCGGGCTGTACGAGCTGAAGGACGCCGTCGGTGCAGGCGTCGGTGCCGTTCCGCTGGCCGTCGGCACGGCCGTCTCGTTCGTGGTCGCGTACGCCTCCATCGCCTGGCTGCTGAAGTTCGTCGCCAAGCACTCCTTCAACGCCTTCGTCATCTACCGGATCGTCGTCGGTGCGGGGCTGCTGGGCCTCTTGTCCACCGGGGTGCTGAAGGCCTGATCCGCCATGGTGCACCACCATGGATGTAACGCTTGCTACATTCGATGGTGTGGCGAACATGGAATCGGCGGGTCGTTGGCTCGTCCTCGTGATCAAGGTTCCTGCGGAGCCGTCCCGGCACCGGGTTGCGGTCTGGCGTGAGCTGCGCAGGATCGGCGCTCTCTCCCTCGGCCAGGGCGTGTGGGCCGTACCGGACGTGCCCGTCTTCGCGGCCGGCGTCGCCCGCGCGATCGCACTGACCGAGCAGGCCGGGGGGCAGGCCGTCACCCTCAATGCCTCGGGGCGCGGTCCCGAGGACGCCGCTCGCTTCCAGGCACTGTTCACCGCCGCCCGCTCCGAGGACTGGAAGGAGTTCCTCGCCGACTGCGGCAAGTTCGAGGCGGAGCTGGCCAAGGAGATCCGTATCGCCAAGTTCACCCTGGCCGAACTGGAAGAGGAGGAGCAGTCGCTGGAGCGGCTGCGGCGCTGGCACCGTGACCTGACGGCCCGCGATGTGTTCGGCGCGCCGGAGGCGGCCGAGGCGGGCAAGCGGCTCAAGGAATGCGCCGCGGCATGCGAGGACTACGCGGAGCGCGTCTTCGCAGCCCTCCACGAGGTACCGGAGACCGGCCGATGAGCGGCACGACTCCGGCGGCTTCGGCCCGGCAGATGTGGCCGCTGTACGCGGCAGGGTTCACCACGGCCTTCGGCGCGCACGGCATCGCCGCCAACCTCGGCGGCCTCTCCGACGACGCGGTCACCTCCCTGCTGGTCCTGGGCGGACTGCTCGCCCTGTACGACGGTGCCGAGGTGGTCCTCAAGCCGGTCTTCGGCACCCTCGCCGACCGGATCGGCGCGCGCCCCGTGCTGCTCGGCGGTCTCGCGGCGTTCGCGATCGCGTCCGCGCTGTACGTCGTGGCGGACAGCCCCGGCTGGCTGTGGGCGGCCCGCCTCGGCCAGGGCGCCGCGGCCTCCGCTTTCTCGCCCTCTGCGTCCGCGCTGGTGGCCCGTCTCAACCCGGCGGCCAGGCGCGGCCGCGCTTTCGGCAGTTACGGCTTCTACAAGAGCATCGGCTATACGCTCGGCCCGCTGCTGGGTGGTGTGCTGGTGTGGGCCGGTGGACTGCGACTGCTGTTCGCGGTGCTGGCCGTCCTCGGCGTGGCGGTCGCCGTCTGGGCCGCGCTCGCCGTTCCCGTCGTACCGCCGCTGCCGAAGGCCCGGCAGACGGTGCTGGACCTGGCCCGGCGGCTCGCCGACCCGGCCTTCCTCGCCCCGACCTCCGCACTGGCCGCGGCGACCGCCGCCCTCTCGGTCGGTGTGGGCTTCCTGCCTGTCTCCGGCCGCGCCGCCGGGCTGGGCACGGTGGCCACCGGTGCCGCGGTGTCGGTGCTCGCCGCATGTGCCGCCGTCGTGCAGCCGCGCGCCGGGCGTGCCCTGGACGAGGGACGCCTGACGACCCGCTCCGGTCTCGCCGCGGGATTGTCGGTCACCTCGGCCGGCCTGGCCTGTGCCATGCTGCCCGGCCTCACCGGTGTCCTGCTGGGTGCCGCACTGATCGGCGTCGGCACCGGTCTGATCACCCCGCTGGGCTTCGCCGCCCTGGCCTCGTCGACCCCTGAGGAACGCCTGGGCCAGACGATGGGCGCCGCCGAACTCGGCCGTGAACTCGGCGATGCGGGTGGCCCGTTGCTCGTCGCCGCCGTCGCCTCGTTCGCAACGCTCAGCTATGGCTTCGCGGCGCTCGGGGTTCTCACCGGGGCGGGTGCGGTGGTTGCGTTCGTCCGCCGTCGTTCGGCGTCGGCCGAGCCGGTGGCGGGGGTTGAGGGGTGAGTGGTGGCCCGTTTCGGTGCTGGTGCCTGTGGCGCAGCAGGTGGCGGGCGAGGAAGGCGCTGGGGCCGCGTCGCCAAGGGCGATGTGCGGGTGGGCCTGGTGGCGGGTGATCTCGTCGTGTTCGGCGGTCGTCGGCTGGGCCGCGCTTGTTGTCGCCCGGTTCACCGGGGCGGGTGCGGTGGTTGCGTTCGTCCACCGTCGTTCGGCGTCGGCCGAGCCGGTGGCGGGGGTTGAGGGGTGAGCGGTGGCCCGTTTCGGCGCTGGTGCCTGTGGCGCAACAGGTGGCGGGCGAGGAAGGCTGCGGCCGCGACTCCCAGGGCGATGAGCACGTAGAGCTGGTAGCGGGTGACCTCGTCGTAGATGGCGGTGATGTGGGTGCCGGTGAGATAGGCCAGAGTCGCCCACAGGCCGACCCACAGGGCCGCCCCGAGCGCGTTGAACGCGAGGAAGCGTCGCCAGGGCATGCCGGAGGTGCCGGCGATGATGCCGTTGGCCTGGCGCAGTCCCTCGATGAAGCGGGCGGCGGTGACGACCTTGCCGCCGTTGCGGGTGAAGAACTCCTCGGCCGTGTGGAGGCGCTTCGGGGTCAGGAAGACGTAGCGGCCCCAGCGGTGGACGAAGGCGCGTCCGCCGGACCGGCCGATCAGATAGCCGATGTTGTCCCCGGCCACCGCCGCGGCGAAAGCGAGCGCCGCCACGGCCACGATGTTCAGCCGCCCGGCACCGGCGTAGACGCCCGCTGCGATCAGGATGGTCTCGCCCGGGGCGGGGACCCCGAAGTCCTCGACGAAGACCAGGGCGCCGACGGCCCAGTAGCCGTAGTGGCTGAGCAACGGCGCCAGGTGAGCCAGCGGGCCCGGGAGGGGCGTGACCATGCCTCCACCGTACGTCGCGGCAGTTCGCGTCCGGGGCAAGCGGCTCAGCAGGGCAGTTCGAGGGTGACGGCGGCTCCGTGCCCGGTGTTCTCGGCGTGCGCGGTGCCGCTGTGGGCGGTGGCCACTGCCTGCACGAAGGCGAGCCCCAGGCCGGATCCCTCGCCGGTGCGGCTGGCCTCGGCGCGTGCGAACCGGTCGAACGCCCGGGGCAGGAACTCCGGCGGGAAGCCCGGCCCCTCGTCGCTGACGCGCAGCCGCAGGCTGCTGCCGTGGACGGTGGCCGTGAGATGAACGGTCCCCTGCCCGTGCCGAAGGGCGTTGTCCACGAGGTTGCCGATGGCGGGCCGCAGCCACCGCGCGTCGACGTCGACGGTCGTGTCGGCCGCGTCGACGGTCAGGCCGCGCCCGGCCCGTTCGGTAGTGAGCCGTTGCGGGGCCACGGCGGTGTCGACGAGGTCGGCGAGTCGCACGGGTGCCCGGGTGATGTGGTCGGTGCTGCCGAGTTCCTCCAGGGCCAACAGCGCGTTGGAGAGATCGATCAGTCGCTGGACCTCGGCGTCCACGGAGCGCAGGGTCTCGGTGAGTTCCCCGGCCGAGCGGGGGCGGTGCAGCGCGACGTCGACCTCGGCGCGCAACAGTGACAGCGGGGTGCGCAGTTCATGGCTGGCGTCCGCGACGAACCGGCGCTCGCGCACGGCGGACGCCTCCAGCCGGTCGAGCATGCGGTTGAGGGTGTGGCCGAGGCGGGTGATCTCGTCGTCGCGGTCGGCCGGCACATCCAGGCGCAGGTTCTGGGCACCGTCGGCGAGCGTGGCCGCTCCGCTGCGGTACCGCTCGACGGGACGCAGGGCGGCCCGGGCGGTGCGGTAGCCGACGAAGGAGGCGGCGATCAGGGTCAGGCCGGAGGCGAGACCGAGCTGGGCGAGGAGTTCGCGCAGGGCCTCGTCGCGGTGGCCGCGCCGGACGGCGGCGACGACGATGCGGATCTTTCCGCCGGCCGTGACACGCTCCGCCTGGAGGCGCAACGTGTCCGGAGTGATCGGCAGCAGGGAGCCGATGTCGCGCCGCACCGCGTGGCCGTGCGCGACCGAGTCGAGTTCCGCGGGAGCGAGCAGCGGCCTACGGCCCACGGTGGCACTGGAGCCGAGGACGCGGCCCTGCGGGTCGAGGATCTGATAGAGGCTGCCGAAGGGCTCCGGCGGCAGGGCGGTGCCCGCGTGCACAGCCCGGTCGAGGCTGTGCTGGTACGTGGCCAGGTCGTCGTGGAGCTGCTGGTCGAGGGCGGTCTGGACCCGCCAGTAGACCAGCCCGGCCGCTCCGGTCAGCACGAGGGACATGGTGACGGCGACGGCCAGCACGAGGCGTGTGACGACGGGCAGCCGCCCGAACCAGGTGTGCAGCCGCCCCAGCAGGGTCACGGGGCGTTCTCCAGGCGGTAGCCGCGTCCGCGCAGGGTCGTGATCGTCGTACGGTCGAAGGCGCGGTCGGCCTTGGCGCGCACCTTGGAGACGTGGACGTCGATGGCGTTGCTGCGCAGGTCGGTCTCGCCGTCCCAGATCTCCTCGAGCAGCTGCAGCCGGGTCACGACGCGGCCGGCGTTCTCCATCAGCACCCGCAGCACCTCGAACTCCCGCCGGGAAAGGTCGAGTTCGGTGTCCGCCCGCCAGGCCCGCTGCCGCTCCGGGTCGAGGACGAGATCGCCGACCTGGAGGCGGCCGGAGCAGTCGGGGCGGCGCCGGGATATCGCGCGCAGCCGGGCCAGCAGCTCCTCCATGGCGAAGGGCTTGACCACGTAGTCGTCGGCGCCCGCGTCCAGCCCGGCGACCCGTTCGCTGATCGCGCCGCGCGCGGTGAGCAGGATCACCGGGACGTCGATGCCCTCGCCGCGCAGCGTCCGGCACACCTCGACACCGTCCATGCCGGGCAGCATCACGTCCAGGACGACCCCGTCCAGCCGGGGATCACGGGCGGCGGCAAGGCCGGAGGGGCCGTCGTAGCGGCCGTCGGCGGTGTGTCCGGACTCGGTGAGGTAGCGGACGACGAGGTCGGTGAGGCGGGTCTCGTCATCGACGACCAGGTAGTGCATGCCGGTCAGGCTAACCGCCCGCGATGCCGGGTCCGGGCGCCGACAAGGCTTCATGGTCTGTTCATGTGACATCCCTACCGTCCTTCACGTCGCGGCGCACCGCGGGCCGCGACCGGTCCGCCGTCCGACGTGCCGGGACGGAAGGGACAGTCATGGACGCACTGATGCTCGCCGCCAAGGGCATCACCGCCCACATCGCACCCACCGACCTCACCACGCGTGGCGGCCTCGATGTCGTCGCCCTGCTGATCCTGGTCGGGTGGCTCTACCGGCGGCGTCCCAGCGCACCGGCGATGCCGCTGGTCCTGGTCGCGCTGAACATCGGCCTGTTCGCGGCGATGAGCGCGATCAGCGCGGGCAAGTTCCCCGCCGGGGTCGGCTTCGGCCTGTTCGGCATCCTCTCCCTGGTCCGCCTGCGGAGTGCGGCCTTCACCCTGCGCGACGTCGCCTACACGTTCGTGACCCTGGTCATAGCGCTGTGCACCGGACTTCCGCACCGCGACAGCTGGCTCGTCATCGCCCTCAACGCGGTCGTACTGGTGGCCGTCCTGATGGTCGACGATCCCCGCGCCTACCAGCCGCCGACCCGCACGGTGAAGCTGACCCTGGACCGGGTCTACGACGACCCCTCCGTGATCGCCCAGGACGTCACGTTCCGCTTCGGGCAGGCTCCGCTGTCGGTGGTGGTCGACGAGGTCGACTACGTCCGCGAGACCACCCGGGTCCTGGCCCGCTACCCCGCCGTGCCGGACGAGCTCACCCCCGTTCAGGAAGCCGAGCCGCGCGAGCAGGTGACCGCCGCGTGACACCGGCCTCCCCCCTGGCGGCCGGTCTCGGCCTCCGCGCGCTGCGCGGCGCCACGCTCGCCGAGGTGGACGCGGCAGCCGCGCTCCAGCACCGCATCGACCGCAAGTACCTGCTGCCCGTCGACCGTGCACGTCTCCTCGTCGACCGGCTCGCCGACAGCCACCACGTCCTCGACCTGGCCGGGCGCCGTACGACGAGCTACCTCAGCACCTACTTCGACACCGAGCAGCTCGGCGCGTGGCGCGCCCACGTACAGCGACGCCGCCGCCGCTGGAAGGTCCGCACCCGCCTGTACGCGGAGGACGGACTGTGCCGGGTGGAGGTGAAGACGAAGGACGGTCGGGGCGCCACCGTCAAACACGCCCTCAAGTCCCCCACCCACGCCTACGGCCAACTGGACCACTCCGCAGCCGAGTTCATCGACGAGGTACTGCGGCGGGCGGACATCCCCGTCACCGCCGCGATGCTGACCCCCGCCGCGGAGATTCGCTACGTCCGCGCGGCCCTCGCCGACCTGGACCGTGGCAGCCGCGTCACCTTCGACGGCCTTCTCACCTGCCATCACGGCGGCCGCACCGCCGCTCTCGACCCCGGACACGTCCTCGTCGAGACCAAGGGCGGCGCCCGGCCGGCCCTCGCCGACCGGCTGCTGCTGCGCCTCGGCGCCCGGCCCGTGTCGCTCAGCAAGTACGTCGTCGGCCAGGCCTTGCTCACCCCCGGACTGCCCGACAACGACGTACGCCGCCTCGCCCGCACCCACTTCACCACCGAGGCGAAGCCCGCACCGCTCCTCGAAAGGATCCCCGCCGCATGAACGCCCTGCGCGGCATCAAATGGCCGTACGCCGTCATCGCGCTGATCGCCGTGGCCGCCGCCTCCTTCGGCCTGCTGCGACCGCAGTTGGCCGCTGCCGGTGTCCCCGGACTGAAACTCTCGGCGACCGACCGCATCAAGCAAAGCCCACCGCCTGCACTCTTCACCGACGCCGAGATCGCCCCGATCGGGAAGCTGGCCGCCGCACAGCGCAAGAAGGCCGACGCCCTCTTCGCGAAGTGGACCGCCGCGCATGGCACCACCCGTGACGACAAGGCATTCGCGGCGTGGGCAGCCCAGCAGGTGCCCGCACCGCCAACGGCCGAGGAGCGCAACGTCGAGCTTCGTGAGGTGCAGCAGCTCGCGAGGACCCGTACGGCTGCCGGGAAGAAGGCCGCCAACTGGCTGGAGCTGCACGGCAAGAAGGATGTGTGGCAGCTCTACCTCCACGACCGGAGCGAACTGATCCCCGCGCAGCGCGGCAAGACCGAGAAGGCCACACTCAAGTCCGCCCTGAAGCTGGCCAAGACGATCAGCGACCAGGTCGCCGCCAGGGACAAGCAGCCCGCCCCGTACGTCCTCGACCCGACCCTGCGCCCCGACAAGCACATCGCCGCCGGAGCCAAGGGCCCCTACTCCTACCCCTCCCGCCACGCCACCCGCGCCGCCACCGCGGTCACCTTCCTCGGCGCCCTGTCTCCGCACCGAGCCCCGGACTACGAGTGGATGCAGGACGAAGTCCTCTACTCCCGCCTCTACATGGCCGGCCATGTCGTCGGCGACCTGACCGCCGGAACGCTCCTCGGTGACCTCGTCGGCGACTACGAACTCGCCGTCAGCGGGCACTGAGCCTTCGCGGTGAGCCGTGTATGCGGAGCCCGGCGTGAGGCGGTGAGCCGGCCTGGTGGCACCACCCGCACGGTCAACTCCCGCGAGCCGGACGCCGTCGAGGCGATCCGCGACCTGACCGGCGGCCACGGTGCCGACGTCGTCATCGAGGCGGTCGGCCGTCCCGAAGGCGTTCGAACGGATGCACAAGGGCGACGTCCTGCGCTCGGTGGTGGTGCTGTGATGGCCGCGCACGGCCGAGGCGACAGCCGAGGTCACCAGCCTGCTCGCGCCCCGCGGCAGTAGACGGTGAAGGGCGCGCGGGCCGCTTGCGGTCACCGGCCGGGAGGGGACTCCGGCAACTCCGGCGCGCGGCGCAGCGCGGCGGTCAGGCCGACCGGCTTCGCCTTATCGCTGTGACGATCGAGACGGCTGTCCATCCGTTGTCCATCCGTGGTCCGGACTTGGTTGGGCAGCGTCGTCCGAGGTCGTTTCGGGTTTGGTGTGGAGGACTTCGCGGGCCTGTTCGGCGGCGCGGGTGATGCTTTCGCTGATGAAGTCGAGAAAGCGGGCGATGTTCTCCAGGCGGGTGGCGGCGGGGGTGTGGGGGCCGAGGACGGCGACGCCTTGGCGTGCGGTCTGGACGAGCTGGTCGTTGGACCGGGCGCTGGCGATCGTCGCCTGGTAGAAGAGTTCGTCGTCGACGACGTAGCGGTCGCGGCGGCGTTCGTCGCGTTCTCGGCGGACCAGGCTCTGGCTCTCCAGGAAGGCGATCGCTTTGGAGATGGACGCCGGGCTGACCTGGAGGCGCTGGGCGAGTTGGGACGCGGTGAGGCTGCCCGCGTCGGTGGTGAACAGGCAGGTCAGCACACGGGCCGTCATCTTGGGCAGGCCCGAAGCCATGAGGACGGTGGTGAGCGTCTCCTCGTACTCGGCCACGGCCTCGGCGTCGCGGCCGTGGGGCTGGGGGACTGACTCGGCCCCTCGGGAGGAGGCGGGCCTGCGCCGGTGAGCGCGGCGTTCGGTGGCGCGGTGGGCCAGGTCGGCGCGGTAGGCGGTGGGGCCGCCGTTGCGCATCACCTCACGCGTGATGGTCGAGGTCGGACGGTCGAGGCGTCGGGCGATCTCGGCGTAGGGGAGGCTGTCGGCCAGCCCCAGCGCGATCTGCCGGCGTTCCTGCTGGGTGAGCCTGCCTCCCGGCATCGCGGTCTCCTTGGTGATCCTTCATGGTGGTCCCTGATCCCCCCAGCATAGCGTTCACTTCTCACCCATTGCAATGATCGAAGTGGTCGTCATTGCGTTACTGGCAGGACCGTTGCAACAGTTTCTCGGCCTCCACCTGCAAAGATGCAGATGTTGTGCAACGAGTATGTTGCTGGAATATGGAAAGCAACGTAGCGTTTCCGATGTCAGAAACAGCGACCGAGCACAGGAGAGCACGATGCAGAAGTTCGACACCCCCGCCCCGATCTCCGCCGTCCTGGACATCCCTGCCGGACGCATTCAGTTCATCGCCGCCGACCGCGCCGACACCACCGTCGAGGTCCGGCCCGCCAACCCCTCCAAGAGCCGCGACGTCCAGGCTGCCGAGCAGACCACCGTCGCCTACGCCGACGGCGTCCTGCGGATCAACACTCCCGAGCCCAAGAACCAGCTCTTCGGCCCCTCCGGATCCCTGGAGGTCACCGTCCAACTGCCCGCCGGCTCCCGCATCGAGGCCAAGGCCGGCGGCTCCGAGCTCCGCGGCGTCGGCCGCCTTGGCGACGTCGTCTTCGAAGGCGCGTACCGCCAGATCAAGATCGACGAGGCCGCGAGCGTCCGCCTCACTGCGGTCGACGGTGACGTCGAGGTCGGCCGGCTGGGCGGCCCCGCGGAGATCAGCACCGCAAGGGGCGACATCCGGATCGCCGAGGCCGTGCGCGGCACGGTCGTGCTCCGCACCCAGTCCGGCGACATCACGGTCGGTGCCGCCGCCGGCGTCTCGGCCGCGCTGGACGCCGACACCGGCTACGGCCGCATCAGCAACGCCCTCAAGAACGATGGCACCGCCGAACTCGACATCCGCGCCACCACCTCGAACGGCGACATCACCGCCCGCAGCCTCTGAAGGAGCAGAACCAGGACTGTCCGGCCGGGCCCACCGCGATCGAGATCCTGTCGGTTCGTCGTCGAGGGCCCGGCCGTCCGTCCCGAGGGGCCTGCGATCCATGTCCAGAGCCTGGAGAACAGGGCCTGGAGAAGTCGTACAAGACGCTCTCACGCGACCAGGGGGAACACATGACGAAGAACAGCTCTTCCTCGACCGATTCGAAGTGGACCGGCATGGTGCCGGTTGACGATACGGCCCTGGCCGTCACCGACACCGGCGGCTCCGGCATCCCTGTGGTCTACCTCAATGGCCAGTTCGCCACTCAGGGGTACTGGCGGCGGGTCGTCGCTGAACTGGGCAGGGGATGGCGGCACATCACCTACGACGAGCGGGCTCGCGGCAGGAAATCGAAGCGCTCGGCGGACTATTCCTTCGAGGCCGCCGTCCGGGATGTCGATGCCGTTCTCGCGGCCAGGGGTGTGGACCGGGCGCTGCTGGTGGGCTGGTCCTACGGAGCGGTCGTCGCGGCGCACTGGGCCGGCCGGAATCCGGACCGTGCCCTGGGCGCGGTCCTGGTCGACGGCGCGTTCCCGTACGACTGGCTCGACGAGGCCATGGAGCAGCGGATCCGGAAGCTGTTTCGGCGGATGGGCTGGTTCACGCCGCTGCTGCGCCCGACGGGCCTGACCCCGCGGATGACCGCCGAACAGCAGGCGAACAGCAACATCGAGCTCGGCAGGCTCTCCCGCGAGCGCGAGCTGGGCCCCGTGCTGGACAACATCACCGTCCCGGTGCGGTATGTGGTTGCTTCGGGGACGTCCTTCGGAAGCCGCGGTGATGAGCAGGAACGGATACGCACCAGCCTCGATACGGTGACCGCCCGCAACGCGAACATCCACATCAGCGCGAAGGTCGCCGGCAACCACGGTGCGATCCTGAGAAAGGAGTTCCCGGCCATCGCCGAGGCCGTACGCGAGGTCGCCGCCCTCGACCGCGGGGGGCACTGAACAAGAGACCAGGTCGCTTACTGATCACCTGACTGCGATCTCCCTGACGACGGCGCGCTCTCCACGGCACCGGCCAGGAGCGTGACCAGCTCGTCGATGAGCGGGGAGCGGGCACCGGGTCTGCTGACGGCGAGGATCTCCCGGTAAAGCGGTGCGACGCCGGGCTGCAGGACCACTCTCTCGACTCCGGCGTCGTGTCCTGCTCCGAGGACCGTGGCCGGGATCAGGCCCACCGCGAGGCCCGCCCGGATCATGGCAAGCATGCTGTGCAGGTCATCGGTCTCCAACGTCACCTGCGGCGCGATCCCGAGCTCTCCGGCCCAGCGGTGCAGCAGACGCCGGTCGGGGTTGTGGGCGTGGCCCGAGACCCATTCCCGTTCCAGGCATTCGGCCAGCTCCACCGGACGTCGGCGCCCCGGCTCGGCACCCGTGACCAGGACGAGCGGTTCACGCCCCAGGACGGTGATTGTCAACGCCTCGGACGGAGCCGGCGGATCCTCGGGCAGGTAGCGGTAGGCGACGAGCAGGTCGATGTCCCCCGATGTCACCCTCGGCACGCCCTCGTCCGTCTCCACGACGACGAGACGGATCCGGGGACCTGGGCGTCGAGCCCTGAGCGTGGACAGGACCTGAGGGAGCAGGTAGGTCATGGCGCTGGGGTAGGTCCCGACGCGTAGTTCGGCGATCTCGTGATTCGCGATGCCGTGGGCGGCGTCCTGGAAGCGCGCGGTCGCGTCGAAGAGCGTCTCGGTCGCCTGGGCGAGGGAGCGGCCGGCCGCGGTGAGGATCAGTCGGCTGCCGGGGCGGCGGGTGATCAGTTCGACGCCCATGTCGCGTTCGAGCGCGGCAATGTGCTGGGACACCGCCGAGGGCACGTAGCCGAGCTCCGTCGCGGCCTCGGCCATCGAGCCCCGGCGTACGACGGCCAGGAAGGTGGCCAGGAGCTTCAGATCCGGCTGAGACTTCATGGTTCATGAACTTTCTCTTCGGGATCCATCGCTTTACGTGTCGCGAGGTCGACGCCAGAGTAGGCACCGCGACGCCAGGAACCCGCCCGACAGAAAGCCGAGACCATGGCCATCGACCTCACCGCCCTGCGGGCCCACTTCCCCTCCCTCGCCACCGGCCTCGCCTTCTTCGACGGTCCGGGCGGAACGCAGACCCCCCGCCCGGTCGCCGACGCCATCGCCGCGACGCTGACCGGCCCCCTGTCCAATCGGGGAACCGTCAGCCCGTCCGAGCTCAACGCCGAGCGCGCCGTCGAGGACTTCCGTGCCGCCTACGCCGACCTGCTGAACGTGCCCGCGAACGGTATCGTCCACGGGCGCAGCGCCACGCAGCTGACGTACGACTTCTCACGCCACCTGGCCAAGAACTGGAACGCGGGCGACGAGATCCTCCTCAGCCGCCTCGACCACGACGCCAACGTCCGCCCCTGGGTCCAGGCGGCCGAGCGCGCCGGAGTGACGGTCCGCTGGATCGAGATCGACCCGGAGACCACGGAGCTCGACCTCGACTCGTACGAGCGGGCCCTGACGCCCCGGACCCGGCTGGTCGCGGTCACGGCAGCCTCCAACGTGCTGGGCACCAAGCCGCCCGTGCGCCGGATCGCCGACCGCGCCCATGAAGTCGGCGCTCTGGTGTATGTGGACGGCGTGCACTACGCAGCGCACCATCTCGTGGACGTTCCCGCGCTCGGGGCGGATCTGTTCGTCTGCTCGCCGTACAAGTTCCTCGGGCCGCACTGCGGGGTTCTCGCGGCGGCGCCCGAGTTCCTCGAAACCCTGCGCCCGGACAAGCTCGTGCCGTCCCCCGACACGGTGCCGGAGCGTTTCGAGTTCGGCACGCTGCCGTACGAGATCCTGGCGGGCGCCACCGCCGGCGTCGACTTCCTCGCCGAGCTGGATCCGGGCACGGGGGCCTCGCGCAGGGAGCGCCTCACCCGCTCCCTGGAGTCGATGCACGAGCACGAACTGACGCTGCGCGCACGGCTGCAGGAGGGTCTGGAGTCCCTGGGCGACGCCATCACCCTGCACTCGAAGGCTCCCGACCGCACCCCGACGCTCCTGATGTCCATCGAAGGCCGCGACGCCCGCGAGGCCCAGGCACATCTGGCCGCGCGCGACGTGCTGGCACCCGCCGGGTCGTTCTACGCCTACGAACCCTTCACCGCGCTCAAGCTCGAGGACCCCGCCCTGCGAGCGGGCCTGGCCCCCTACAACACCACCGACGACGTGGACCGCTTCCTCGACGGACTCGCCGCCTTCCTCTGACCTCGCCGGATCAGGCGAGGCGCCTGGCTGCCCACCGGCGCAGTCATTCCTCTTCCTGTGCCGCCGCGTCGATCGCGATCCGGTCACACCCCCCATCTGCTGGTGGGGGACGGCCGCGCCGGCCACCCCGACGGAGCCCCATACGACCGGCTGATCGCCACGTGCGGCTTCCGCAGCATCCCGCCCGCCTGGCTGGAACAGGTCCGGCCGGGCGGTGTCATCCTCACCACCCTTCACGGCTGGATGCGCTTCCTCGGCCTGGCCAAACTCATCGTCACCGGTGACAGCGCGAGCGGCTGGTTCAGCGAGGACGACCCGAGCTTCATGATCGCCCGCCAGCAGGACGCACCGGAGAGCCTCGGCATGGTGCCGGGCCCCGACGACGGGACGGTACGGAAAGCCGTACGCGGGCCAGAGCTTCTCACCAGCTCCGGGTCGGCGTTCATGGCGCAGCTTGCGGCGCCGGACGCCCGTTTCTTCTCGATGGCGGTCGATGGCGGCCCGGTCAGCACGTTTCTGTTGGACAGCGTCACCGATTCCTTCGCCGTCCTCGCTCCCACGGACGGCGGCTGGCAGGTCAGGCAGGGCGGCCCCCGCCGACTGTGGGATGCGATCGAGTCGGCGGTGGCCACCTGGGAGGAGTACGGCTCACCGAACACCGCGGCGTTCGGCGTGACTGTCTCCCGCGACCAGCAGGCCGTCTGGCTCGGGAACCCGAACGGCCCGCAGTGGGCGCTACCCTCCTGAGACAGCCGCCACCGACGCGAGGAACGCCAGGATGGACGACGAACCGCTGAAGGACTGGGCGGAACGCCGTGACGCGAGGATCGGCCGACTTCGCGCCGTGCCTGTCGTGCCCGTCGACGGGCCCAGGGCATCGCATCTGAACCCGGACGCACCCCGCGCCATCGAGCGCTGGATTGGGCACGCATGGGAGCTGTACGGGTTCGCCGCCAGCCTGGCCGACGCCAAAGCCATCCTGTACCCGGAGGCCAACGAGCCCTCACCCCCAGGGCCGGTGCCGAAGCTGCTCGGTTCCGGCACCGGCAAGCACCGCAAACCCCAGGCACCCAGGCCGGACGGTGGCGGCCGGGCACAGAGGTGATCAACGCCGCCGGGCCTGAGGCTGCTGCGGGCGCGGAGCGGCGGGGTGCCCCTCGACGTAGTGCGCGTTGGCTGCCTGGGCTCGTGGGCCGGCCGCCTGACGGCTCCTCCCGGCGCATGACAAGGGCGAGGTCCGAAGACCCCGCCCGCTACCACCGAAACCCCCAGCTCAGGGCCGATCAGGGCCACACAAGGCAATAAGGCTGATGCCCCGCCTCATGCAACCGATGGCTGAAGTCCTGCCACTCGTGCAGCAACTGGTACACATTGAACGCATCCCGCGGCCCGCCCCGGTCCGGCACCGTCGACCAGATGAACGCCGCCGCGCCCACCTGCTCCTCGCCGATGCCGCGCAGGGGGTCCACTGCGGTCATGGGGAGTTTGACGACCGCGTAGTCGGGGTGCAGGACGACCAGTTCCAGCGGCGGGACCTTGTGCAGCGGGACGCCCTCGATGCCCGTGAGGACCATCGCCGCCATCGTCTCCGGCTTGATCTTGGTGAACATGCCGCCCATGCCGAGTTCGTCGCCGCCGAGTTCCTCGGGGCGCATCGAGATCGGGACGCGGGCTGCCGTGGCGCCGTCCGGCGCGCCGAAGTATTTGTATGTCACCCCCACCCGACCACCATTCCCGCTCCCTGCCCTGAGTCGGTCGATCCTGCGGTCTCCGCGGTCCATACGGTCCCTCCGGTCGCTCGGGTCCCTACGGTCCATACGCGCCGCACGATCGATCCGCTCAGGCTCACTCTGCGAAACCTGTGGGCCCGACGGGCCTGCAACAGGCTGTCCCGAGCCCTGCCCGCCCTGTGAACCCTGCGTACCTTGCGAACTTTGTGAAGCCTGCGGGCCTTGAGAGCCCTGCGGGCCCTGCGAGCCGCGCGAACCATGCGGTTCGTGCGCCTCGTACGGCCCCTGCGCCCGACGTGTCTCTGTCGTCTCCTCCGCCTCGCGCCGGTGCCTTCCCCGCCGGGCACGCCGAGGACCGACGTCATCGGTCCCCTCGCCCAGTCCGCCACCGCGATGCATATCTCCACCCGACTGCTTTTCTAGGACGCGTGGCCCCCGCCGCGCAACCCGATCATCGTGTCAGTGACCTCCCCCACGGCCGCACGCCGAAACGTGCGTTTAAACACCTGTCCGCAGGATCTTCGCGGCCTCTGACACCATGGCTAGTGTGAGCTATCCGTACGAAGCCCCAGTTTCGCAGACTCTTTTCGAGCGCGCGGCGGCCGTCACGCCCGGCGGCGTGAACTCTCCGGTGCGCGCCTTTCGCGCCGTGGGCGGTACGCCCCGGTTCATGGTGTCCGGTAACGGTCCTTATCTGACCGATGCCGACGGACGCGAATATGTTGATCTTGTTTGTTCGTGGGGGCCCATGATTCTCGGGCATTCCCACCCCGATGTGATCGCCGCCGTCCAGGAGGCAGTCTCCCGCGGTACCTCCTTCGGTACGCCCGGTGAGGGCGAGGTCGCGCTCGCCGAGGAGATCGTCGCCCGGATCGAGCCGGTCGAGCAGGTCCGGCTGGTTTCCAGCGGGACCGAGGCCACGATGTCGGCCATCCGGCTCGCCCGCGGGTTCACCGGCCGGTCCAAGGTCGTCAAGTTCGCCGGCTGCTACCACGGACACGTCGACGCCCTCCTCGCCGCCGCCGGGTCCGGCGTCGCCACCTTCGCGCTGCCCGACACCCCCGGCGTCACCGGTGCCCAGGCCGGCGACACCATCGTCCTTCCCTACAACGACCTCGACGCCGTCCGCGCCGCCTTCGCCGCCCACCCCGGCGAGATCGCCTGTGTGATCACCGAGGCCTCGCCCGGGAACATGGGCGTCGTGCCGCCGCTGCCCGGGTTCAACCAGGGGCTCAAGGATCTCTGCCGGGAGAACGGCGCCCTCTACATCTCCGACGAGGTCATGACCGGCTTCCGGACCAGCAGGTCCGGCTGGTTCGGCATCGACGGGGTCACGCCCGATCTCATGACCTTCGGGAAGGTGATGGGGGGCGGGTTCCCCGCCGCCGCCTTCGGGGGGCGCGAGGACGTCATGGCGCACCTCGCCCCGGCCGGTCCCGTCTACCAGGCCGGTACCCTTTCCGGGAACCCGGTCGCCACCGCCGCCGGCCTCGCCCAGCTGCGGCTCCTCGACGACGCCGCGTACGAGAAGGTCAACGCCGTGTCCGATGAGATCCGTACGCTCGTCACCGACGCGCTCAGCAAGGAAGGCGTGGCGCACCAGCTCCAGAGCGCCTCCAACATGTTCTCCGTGTTCTTCATCGACCGGCCGGTACGGAACTACGAGGACGCCAGGGCGCAGGAGTCCTTCCGGTTCACCGCCTTCTTCCACTCCCTCCTCGCGCAGGGCGTCTATCTGCCGCCCTCGTCCTTCGAGTCCTGGTTCGTCTCCACCGCCCACGACGAGCGGGCGGTCCAGAGGATCGCCGACGCCCTTCCGGCGGCGGCCCGGGCAGCAGCGGAGGCCACCGCAGCATGAGTGACATCACCGTCGTCCACCTGATGAGGCACGGCGAGGTCGCCAACCCGGAGGGGGTTCTGTACGGGCGGCTGCCCGGCTACCACCTCTCCGGGCTCGGCCGGCAGATGGCCGAGCGGGTCGCCGAGCACCTCGCCTCCCGGGACATCACCCACGTCGTCGCCTCCCCGCTGGAGCGGGCCCAGGAGACGGCCACCCCGATCGCCAAGGCGCACGGGCTCGACCTCGCCGTCGACGAGCGGCTCATCGAGGCCGACAACGTGTTCCAGGGCAAGACCTTCGGGGTCGGGGACGGGGCGCTGCGGCGGCCCGAGAACTGGAAGCATCTGGTGAACCCGTTCAAGCCGTCCTGGGGCGAGCCGTATGTGGAGCAGGTGGTACGGATGATGGGGGCGCTGGACGCCGCCAAGGACGCCGCCCGTGGACACGAGGCCGTGTGCGTCAGCCACCAGCTGCCGATCTGGATCGTGCGCAGCTTCGTGGAGAAGCGGCGGCTGTGGCACGACCCGCGCAAGCGGCAGTGCACGCTCGCCTCTCTTACCACCTTCACGTATCAGGGCGACAAGATTGTGTCCGTGGGGTACTCGGAGCCGGCCCGGGATCTCGTTCCGGCTCATCTCCTCGCGGGCGCCAAGCCGGTGAAGGGGAAGGACAAGGCGTTCGGGGCCTGAGACCCGTACGTCGGAATCTCGTACGCCAGTGCTCGGTACGCCAGTGCTCGGTATGCCCGTGCGTGGTACGCCAGTTCTTGTACGCCAGTGCCTCGTACGCCCTGGCCGACCCAGGCGTCCGAGGTATTACGCCACGGCATACGCGTCGTCACAAGACGTATTCGGTTCTGTCATCTGACTGTATCTTCGTAAAATCCGTTATATATGCGTGGGTTGAGCGGAACCCTCGTCCGCGTCGCGCCCTCTCAGTGTGTGACCTGAGAGGGCGCTATGAGATGGGGACGTAATGCGGGAGATCAGCCGACGCGGACTGATGGGACTCGGGGCGGGTGCGGCAGCGGCCATGGGACTCGCCGCCTGCGGCACCCACGGGAAGGGTGACGGCGCACACTCCGGCAACGGCTCCGGCAAGGGGGATTCCGGCAGCTCCAGCAGCCCCACGGCCAACGCGCGTCTCATCGGTGACGGTTCCACCGCCAACACCGGCAAGCAGCCGAACCAGCCGGGAAAGCCGGTGCCCCTGGAGGCCGGTGAGACCCCGCCGCAGTTCGTGATCTTTTCCTGGGACGGCGCCGGAGAGGTCGGCAACGGCCTCTTCCCGCGCTTTCTCGACCTGGCCAAAGAGCACGGCGCGCACATGACCTTCTTCCTTTCCGGGCTGTATCTGCTGCCCGAGTCGAAGAAGCGCAAGTACCTGCCCCCGAACAACCATCCGGGCGCCTCCGACATCGGTTATCTGTCGGACGATCACGTCCGTGCCACGCTGCAGAACGTCCGCCGCGCCTGGCTCGAGGGCCACGAGATAGGCACCCACTTCAACGGCCACTTCTGCGGCGAGGCCCACGGCTCGGTCAAGTGGTGGACGCCCAAGCAGTGGCACAGCGAGATCACGCAGGCCAAGGCCTTCGTCAAGGAGTGGAAGACCAACACCGGGTGGCACGATCTGCCGCCGCTGCCCTTCGACTACGAAAAGGAACTGGTCGGCGCTCGTACGCCCTGCCTGCTCGGGCAGGACAACCTGCTGCCCACCGCCCGCGAACTCGGCTGGCGCTACGACGCCTCCTCGCCCGGCGGCCGGCAGATGTGGCCGGTCAAGCGGCATGGCGTGTGGGACTACCCGCTCCAGGCGATCCCGTTCCCGGGGCACACCTTCGAGGTGCTGTCCATGGACTACAACATCCTCGCCAACCAGTCGATCAAGACGACGAAGGCGCCGCCGTCCAACTACCCGGGCTGGCGCACCCAGGCAACGAATGCCTACATAGCCGGATTTGAGCGGGCATATCAGACAAACCGCGCACCCTTCTTCATAGGCAACCACTTCGAGCACTGGAACGGCGGTATCTACATGGACGCCGTCGAGGCGGCGTTCAAGCACATCGCGCAGGAGAAGGAGAAGGGCGCCGACGTACGGCTCGTCTCCTTCCGGCAGTTCACGGACTGGCTCGACGTGCAGCGGCCCGAGACCGTCCGCAAGCTGCAGAGCCTGAACGTGGGGCAGCGGCCGACGGGCGGCTGGAAGCAGTTCCTCGCGGACAGCGGCAAGGGGGCTTCGGGGGGTTCGGGGGCTTCGGGCAACCCGTCAAAGCCTGCCTGAAAGGCGGTTTTCCGCCCGCAAGGGGGGTGCGCAAGATCCCCGGAACGGACATGCGAAACTTTTCACATGAGTGCCGCCTGCCGCGCCCCCCAGCGCCTGAACCGCACCCGTAGCCGCAGCCGCCGACGCGCCGTCCTGGCCACGGCCGGGGCCGCCGTCGCGGCGCTCGTCCTGTCCGCCTGCGGATCGGGCGGAACCTCCGGGGGTTCCGGCAACACCAACTTCATCACCGGCAAGGACGGCATCGCGACCGTCAAGAAGGGCGAGCGGGCCGCCGCCCCCGACCTGTCCGGCACCACGATCGACGGCAAGAAGCTCGACGTCGCCGGCTACAAGGGCAAGGTCGTCGTCATCAACGTCTGGGGCTCCTGGTGCCCGCCGTGCCGCGCCGAGGCGTCGAACTTCGTCAAGGTCGCCCAGGACACCGCGAGCAAGGGCGTCCAGTTCGTCGGCATCAACACCCGCGACACCAGCACGGAACCGGCCCGCGCCTTCGAGAAGCAGTACGGGGTCACATACCCGAGCCTGTACGACCCGGCCGGCAAGCTGATGCTCCGCTTCAAGCCGGGCACGCTCAATCCGCAGGCGATTCCCTCGACGCTGATCATCGACAGGGACGGGAAGATCGCCGCACGCACGCTTCAGGCGCTCAGCGAGGACAAACTGCGCGAGATGCTCGACCCGGTCGTCGCGGAGAAGTGACGTGACCGCAATGTCCACGCTCGCCGCGACGGGCTACAACGGCACCGTGCTCAACGGAGCCCTGCTGGTGGCCCTGCCCATCGCCCTGCTCGGCGGTCTCGTCTCCTTCTTCTCCCCGTGCGTCCTGCCCCTTGTCCCCGGTTACCTGTCGTACGTCACCGGGGTCACCGGCACCGACCTGGCGGAGGCGCGGCGCGGGCGGATGGTCGCGGGCGCCTCCCTCTTCGTGCTCGGCTTCACCGCCGTGTTCGTCTCCACCGGGGCCCTGTTCGGCTCCTTCGGCTCGACTCTGCAGGAACACAAGGAAGTCCTGTCCAAGGTGCTGGGCGCGCTCATGATCCTCATGGGCGTCTTCTTCATGGGGCTGATGCCCTGGCTCACCCAGCGGGAGTTCCGCTTCCACAAGCGGCCCGTGACCGGGCTGATCGGCGCGCCCGTGCTGGGCGCGCTCTTCGGAATCGGCTGGACCCCGTGCATCGGCCCGACCCTCTCCTCCGTGCTGATGCTCTCCTCCGACCAGGGCAGCGCGGGCCGCGGGGCCATACTGACGGTCGCGTACTGTCTCGGCCTCGGTGTGCCCTTCGTGCTCGCCGCGGTCGCCTTCCGTAAGGCGCTCGGCGCCTTCAGCTGGGTCAAGCGGCACTACACCTGGGTGATGCGCATCGGGGGCGGCATGATGATCGCGACCGGCCTGCTGCTGCTGACCGGAGCCTGGGACGGCATCGTGCAGCAGATGCAGAGCTGGTCCAACGGCTACTCGGTGGGGATCTGATCCATGAGCGACACACGGAGCACCGACGTGCACGGCGACGAGACCCCCGAGACCCTTTCGAACGGCACCGAGTCCGACCTGGGCGAGGCCGGCTCGCAGCTGTCCACGGCCCCGGTCGAGACAGCCATGCCCGGGTCCTTCGGCGGTTCCCGCGCCCCCGGCGCCAAGGGCTGGATCATCTGGACCGCTCGCGAGGTCATCGGCTGGGCCCGGTGGTTCTGGCGGCAGCTGACCTCCATGCGGGTCGCGCTGATCCTGCTCTTCCTGCTCTCGCTCGGCGCGATCCCCGGCTCGCTGATCCCGCAGTCCGGCACCGACGCGACGAAGGTGCAGGACTTCATGACGGCCCACAAGACACTGGGCCCCGTCTACCAGAAGCTCGGGCTGTTCCACGTCTACAGCTCGGTGTGGTTCTCGGCGATCTACATCCTGCTGTTCGTCTCGCTCATCGGCTGCATCGTGCCGCGTACCTGGCAGTTCGTCGGCCAGCTCAGGGGCCGTCCGCCGGCCGCGCCGAAGCGGCTGACCCGGCTGCCCGCGTACGCGACCTGGCGCACCGGCGCCGACCCCGAGCAGGTGCGCGAGGCCGCGCTGAAGGTGCTCAAGCGGCGCCGCTTCCGCGCACACGTCGCCGGGAACGCCGTCGCGGCAGAGAAGGGCTATCTGCGCGAGGCCGGCAACCTGGCCTTCCACATCGCCCTGATCGTGATGCTGATCTCCTTCGCCTGGGGCCAGCTCTACAAGTCCGAGGGCAACAAGCTCATGGTCGAGGGAGACGGCTTCTCCAACACGCTCATCTCGTACGACGACTTCAAGTCCGGCAACCTCTTCACCAGCGACGACCTGGTGCCCTTCAGCTTCGACCTGAAGAAGTTCACCGGCACCTACGAGCGCACCGGCCCCAACCGGGGCACCCCGCGCACGTACCAGGCGGACATCACCTACAGCGTGGGCGCCTACGGCAAGGAGAAGAAGACCACCATCAAGGTCAACGAGCCCTTGCAGATCGGTGACGCGAAGGTCTACCTCGTCAGCCACGGGTACGCGCCCACCGTCACCGTCCGGGACGGCAAGGGCACCATCGTCTTCCACGGAGCCGTGCCGCTGCTGCCCCTCGACTCCAATGTCACCTCGCAGGGCGCGATCAAGGTCATGGACGGCTACCGCAACGCCCAGGGGAAGACCGACCAGCTCGGCTTCCCCGCGTTTTTCGTGCCGACCTTCGCGGGCGCCGGCAAGGGCGACATGTTCTCCCAGTTCCCGGCGCTCGACTACCCGGTGCTCGCGGTGTCCGCGTACCACGGGGACCTGGGCGTCAACGCGGGCCTCCCGCAGAACGTGTACCAGCTGGACACCAAGAACCTGAAGCCGTTCAAGGACTCCAAGGGCAACATCGCCAAGGCCCGCCTGCTGCCGGGCGAGACGATGACACTGCCGGGCGGCAACGGCTCGATCACCTTCGACAAGGACATCAAGGAGTGGGCCGGCTTCCAGATCGTGCAGCAGCCGGCCACTGGCTGGGCGCTCGGCGGCGCGATCGCCGCGATCTTCGGCCTGGCCGCCTCCCTGTTCATCCAGCGCCGCCGCGTCTGGGTGCGCGCGACGACCGGCGCCGACGGCGTCACCGTCGTGGAGATGGCGGGCCTCGGCCGCAGCGAGTCCGCGAAGGTCCCCGAGGAACTCGGCGACCTGGCCGCGCTCGTCCATGACCAGGCACCCACGAAGACCGACGACCCAGACGCCGACCCCGATCAGGAGCCGGGCGCCACACCCCCCGTACCTGCCGCTGAAGGGGCTCAGACGAAGTGACCCTCGCCACCGCCACCAACGAACACCTCGCGAACATCAGCAACACGCTGATCTACTCCGCGATGGCCGTCTACACGCTGGCCTTCTTCGCGTACATCGCCGAATGGCTCTTCGGCAGCCGCAGCAAGGTCGCCCGCACGGCCAACGCGCTCACCGCCGACTCCGCGCGGACGGCGCAGGCGCCCACCGTCACGGTCAACAAGGCCGGCGGCACGGCGGTCCTGGAGCGGCCGAAGGTCGTCACCCGCGCCGTGGCCGGCGCCCGCGACGTGCCGGACGGCCCCGGCGCCCACGGCGGCGACGAGCAGGGCGACCTCTACGGCCGGATTGCCGTGTCGCTCACCGTGCTGTCCTTCCTCGTCGAGCTCGTCGGCGTCATCGCCCGCGCGGCCTCCGTGCAGCGGGCGCCGTGGGGCAACATGTACGAGTTCAACATCACCTTCTCCACGGTCGCCGTCGGCGTGTACCTCACGCTGCTCGCGCTGAAGAAGAACGTCCGCTGGATGGGCCTCTTCCTCACCACCACGGTCCTGCTCGACCTCGGTCTCGCCGTCACCGTCCTGTACACCGCCAGCGACCAGCTCGTCCCCGCCCTCCACTCGTACTGGCTGTACATCCACGTCTCCACCGCGATCGTCTGCGGCGCGGTCTTCTACGTCGGTGCGGTCGGCACGATCCTTTACCTCTTCAAGGACTCGTACGAGAACAAGCTCGCGAACGGCGGCAAGCCCGGCACCTTCGCGACCTCCGTCCTGGAGCGGCTGCCCTCCTCGGCGTCCCTCGACAAGTTCTCCTACCGCGTGAACGCCGCCGTCTTCCCCCTGTGGACGTTCACGATCATCGCGGGCGCCATCTGGGCCGAGTCCGCCTGGGGCCGCTACTGGGGCTGGGACCCCAAGGAGACCTGGGCCTTCATCACCTGGGTCGCCTACGCCTGCTATCTGCACGCCCGCTCCACGGCTGGCTGGAAGGGCCGCAAGGCGGCCTACATCGCGCTGATCGCCTTCGGCTGCTGGCTGTTCAACTACTACGGCGTGAACATCTTCGTGGGCGGCAAGCACTCGTACGCGGGCGTGTAAGTCCCCCGCCGTAAAGGCCGGTTCCGGTGACCTGACTCACCGGAACCGGCCTTTGTCGTACGGACAGTCGGGTACGTCAGGGACTCGGCGGCCAGGGAGGGCGTGGCGATCACCTGGCAGAGCGGGGGCGAGAGCGAGCAGCTGATCTTCGACCCGCAGAGCTACGGCTTCCTCGGGTGGTGCCTGCTCGATGCGAAAGGCCAGGTCACGGGCATGAGCTCCGTCCTTGAGCGGGCCGTCGTCGACAAGGCGGGCGAGCGCCCGTAAGGCGTGCGGATCCCCCGCTCGCGCGCGAGGCTGGTGTCATGACCAATCCCATCGAAGAGGGCACCGCCGAGCACCGGGGGGACAGGCACATACGGCACTACCTGCTGCACCTGCCCCGGCCCGTGGAGGAGGTCTGGCCCGCCCTGGCCAGCTCCGCAGGGCTGCGGGGCTGGCTGGCCGCCGCCGAGCCGTTCGAACCACGGCTCGGCGGCGCGGTGGGACTCCGGCTGCCCGAGGGCACGGCCTGGGGCCGCATCACGGCGTGGGACGTGGAACGGGTCGCCGAGTACACGGTGGAGGGCCGCGACCGTATCCGCTTCCATCTGGAGCCGGGCCATACGAAGGGTACGACGGTGCGTTTCACGCATGAGAGCAAGGACGCGAGGGACCCGGGCTGGCGGGACCGCTTCGAGCACCTTCTCGCCTATGTGGAGGCCAGCACCCTCTGAACGGGGCGGCACGTCCAGGTCTTGGCAGACTGCGCGCACGATGTTCAGGTGTCGTCGGGCGTCAGCGGCGGCAGTGACACGAGCAGCGCCCGGGAGGAGGGGGAGGGGCCCGCCTTCCAGCCGGTGGTGCGGGCGACCTCGGCCAGGGTGCGGCGGGTCGCGTTCCTGAGCGCCGGGTGAGCGTACCCGCGTAAGGCCGCCAAGAAGACGACCTGGTCCCGGACGCCGTCCGTACGGTCGCGCAGAACGCACTCCATGAGGCCGCGTCCGGCGGGCTCCTGCACGTTGTCGATCAGTACGACCGGGCGGCCCAGCCGGTGGGAGCGCTGCATGACCCCCGCGTATGCGTCGTCGAGGTCGGCCAGCAGGGCCCGGACGAGATAGCGCTCGGCGTGGGTGCGGGAGCCGCCGCCGGCCCGGAAGTGCCCGGACAGCAGGATGAGGCCCAGCTTGGGGTTGCCGCCCGCGTCCGGACAGTCGCGGTACCAGGTGGCGGCCCTGCGCAGCCGCCGGTGGGTGGGCGAGACCCCTTCGCTGAAAGCCTCCAGGGTCGCCTCGATGATCGGTTCGACGACAGGCCCGGTGCTGGACATGGAGGCGACGAGCTTGGCCACGACCTTGCTCGCCCAGCGCCCCCCGAATCCGTCCAGGAACGACCGGGAGTCGTTCAGCAGCAGGATCCGCTCCGCCTCCTGCCGGATCCGCGGCACGTCCCGGTCGCTCCAGCCGCCCGCCGCGACGGCGAGCAGTCCGGACGCGAGCCGCGGGAAACTGATCCGCCGGGCGCCCGTCACGGGCTCGGCGAGCTGCTCGGCGACCGTGGTCAGCGCCTGCGCGACGGGCGACCAGGCCTCACCCGGCCGCTCCGGCGGCGGTCCGGCGAACTGCGGCTCCTCGCCGTCGACCAGCGCGACGGGCGTATGCCCCTGGTACGCGGCCCGCACCTGAGCGAGCAGGGCGCTCTTGCCGAGCCCGCGCCCGCCCGTGAACACCACGAACGGCAGATCGCCCTGGTGTTCGTACGGGGAGGGGCGCAGCTGGTACGGACGCAGACCGACGAGCCGCGCAGCGAGACCGGGCGGGTCCGTGTCGAACAGCGGCCCCTGGCCGTGCGGCCCTCTGTGCACCGCATCTCCCCCTGGCGCGGTCCGGTCCGATGTGCTGCCTGTCCTGCTGATGTGCTGCTGATGTGCTGCTGTGAAGGTGTACCAATACCCGCCCGGAAAGGGGGAGTTGGTTCGGACTAGGGCGCATGGTGTCCGTTGGGTGACGAAAGTTTTCCGCCGCGGGGCGCTATGTGATCGCCGGAACTCGTACGGGTGCGCGCCCTTCGCCCGTCAGCCCACCGTGATCGAGTTCAGTTTCTCCCGCAGGTACACATGCGAATCAACGGGCGCGTACGCCACGCGCCCCACCGGCGCCGGAACCGACTCCACGACCGTCCCCGGCGTGCACTCGCCGAAGTAGACGAGGGACATCAGCTCCTCGGCGGGTGCGTCGGCCGGGGGCGGCAGGACGCGGTGGCGGCCGGAACGCCAGCGGTCGCCGGTCCAACGCGCCATCAGGTCACCGATGTTGATGGTGAAGGCTTCCGGGTCGTACGGTGCGTCCTCCCAGCCGCCCTCGTCCGTGTAGACCTGGAGTCCGCCCTTGCCGGCCTGCCGGTCGAGGATCGTCACGGTCCCGAAGTCGGTGTGCGGGCCGATGCGGAACTGGCCCGGCTCCGGCTCGCCGATGGTCTCCGTGCCCGGGTACCAGTTGATGTTGAAGCCGTAGGTGGGGTGGGCCATGTGGCGGGTGAAGAAGTCCGGTTCGAGGCCCAGGGCCTCGCCGAGCAGGGCCAGCAGATGGTTCTCCAGTTCTCCCATCCGCGCCAGGTACTCCTCGCACAGCGTCCGCAGCTCCGGCACCTCGCCCGGCCAGACGTTCGGCGCGTACCACTCCGCGTTGATCACTGAGTCCTCGAACGGCTCGTGCGTCGCGAAGGTCAGCGACTCCTTGAGATCGGGCGGGGTCTCGGTGCCCTCGGAGTAGCCGTTGGCCTCGGCGCCGGGACCGAGCCAGCCGCGCCCGCCGACCTTGGCGGCGTACTGCTCCTTGACGTCGGCGGGCAGCGTGAAGAAGACCCGCGCGGCCGTCCGGATCCGCTCGCGCAGGGACGGGTCCACGCCGTGGCCGGTGACCAGCAGGAACCCGGCGGTCCGGAGGGCCTCGTCGACCGTACGGGCGATACGGGCGCGGGCGTCCGGGGCGCCGTCCAGCCACGGCCGCAGATCGATGGTGGGGATACGGGGCTCAGCCACTGCCTCGGTCACTGATTCAGTCACTTCCGATGTCCTCATTCCACAGGGCCGGGTTCTTCTCGATGAACTCGCGCATCAACGTCGTGCACTCGGGGTCGTCGAGGAGGACCACCTCCACCCCATGTTCCCCGAGCCAGTCGTGGCCGCCGTGGAACGTGGTCGCCTCGCCGACGACCACCCGGGAGATGCCGAACTGGCGGACCAGGCCACTGCAGTACCAGCACGGCGAAAGGGTGGTCACCATCGTCGTATCCCGGTAGGAGCGCAGGCGTCCCGCCGCGCGGAAGGCGGACGTCTCCGCGTGCATCGACGGGTCGTCGTCCTGGACGCGGCGGTTGTGCCCGCGGCCGAGGAGGGTGCCGTCCGCGCCGTAGAGCGCGGCGCCGATGGGGATGCCGCCCTCCGCGAGGCCGGCGCGGGCCTCCGCGACGGCGGTGGCGAGCCACTCGTGTGCCTGTGCCTGATCCATGCCTTCACTCTCCGTCGGCCGGCGCAGCGGGGCAATGTGCGAAAGGTACGGCAGAGATATGGCGCACCCCCGGCGGGACACGGTCCCACCGGGGGTGAACACGCTCGGCCGCGTGGGCGGCACGGTCGTGGCATCGGCGGGGTGGGGCTCCCGGCGCTGGTGGCGGCGCAGGAGCACGTTGGTGTCGGTCTCCGCGCTGCCGTCGGATGCGGCGCGGGCCGCGGCCCGCTGCGAGGCGAGGTCCGCGCAGGCCGCGCAGCCGGGGACGGGACGGGGCGGTGTGCCCGGCTCTTCGTCCATCTCCCCGGCCATCACCGCACCTGCCGCGACTGCGCGTTGGCCGCCCTGACCGCGGCGCTGAGCCGTTCCTCGGGGGTGGCCGGACGGATCAGCCGCGGGTCGGCCTCCCATTCCCGTCCACCGCCCACGGGGCGCAGCATCACGTACGGGCCCGCCTTGTCCCGGTACTCGCCGACCTTGCGGGTCCGCGGGTCGTAGACGAGGGTGCCCGGTTCCGTAACTGCCGCGTTCTCCGCATCTGCATCCACTTCTGCTCCGTACGTTCTTTGCCGTTCGCACCCGCTGTATGCGAACGGCTCATTACTGTGAGTGCATCCAGCGTTGCTCAGCGGAACAGGCCGATTCAATGCTGGACGCGTGCCACAGGAGCACTGTCACGGAGGGGGACGCGGTGAGCCGACGCAACGCCGAGGGGGCATCGGGGGCCAGCACCGCCGTGGTGTTCGGCGAGGTGCTCAAGCACTTTCGCGAGGCGGCCGTGCTCACACAGGAGGGCTTGGCGCGCTCGATCCCGTGCGACCGCTCACACGTGGCGCGGGTGGAGGCGGGCACGAGGGTTCCACAGGACACGTTCGCAAAGAAGTGCGACGAACTGCTCGGTACGGGTGGGGTGTTGCTGCGGTTGTGGGGGCGGATCGACTGGTATCCGCAGGTGGAGCATCCGGACTGGTTCAAGCGCCGGGCCGAGATGGATGAGGTGGCGGTGGCCCTGCGGGAGTATCAAGAGCGCGTCGTCCCCGGCTTGCTGCAGACGCCGGACTACGCGCACGCACTGTTCAGCCGCCGTCCCGCGAACGCCGATGAGATCGAGGAGCGCGTCCGAGCACGACTGAGCCGACAGCAGCGGTTCCTCACGGACGGGGGTCCGCTGTACGTCGTCGTCCTGGATGAGAGCTGTCTGCGCAACGTCGTGGGGAGCCCCGAGATCATGCGAGACCAGTGCGCACATCTCCTGCGCGTCGGTCGGCGACCCAACATCCGTGTCCAGGTGGCTTTGGCGGGCACCATCGGACTCGTCCGGCCCCGAGGCTCCATGTCGTTGATCGACCTGCCCGACGGGCAGCGGTTGGTGTACTCGGAGTCCCTGGACCGTGGCCATTTCAACGACGATCCGGCCGTCTACGCCCGCCACAGCCAGACCTATGATGTGCTCAGGGCGGATACCCCGTCAGCTCGCGAGTCCGCTGCTCTGATCAGCGACGCGATGGAAGGGTACGGGCACCATGAGCAGGCACGAACTCAGCGCGGCGACCTGGATCAAGAGCAGCCGCAGCGACGACAACGGCGGCAATTGTATCGAAATAGCCCCCGGTATCCCTTCCGTCGTCCCCGTCCGCGACAGCAAGAACCCTGACGGCCCGGTGCTGTTGGTCTCGCGCCGAGCCTGGTCGGCGTTCGTCGCGGGGGTGCGGCACTCGGTATAGCACCAGGCCTCGGCATTCGTGTCGGGTGTGGATCTGCCTGGCGATTTCCTTGAGGCTCGACACGTCTGCGGCTGGCATCGCTGACCATTTTCCAACGTCTCGGCCACACCCGGAAGGGGACCAGGGCGTGTTTCGAAAGTGCTGGTCACCGTCATTCATTAATGGCCGCGACCAGCACGGTCGCTTCGTAGCGGACGGCGAGCTCGTACCTCGTTGCCACGTTGATCAGGCCGGCGAGGGTTCGGCTGCGCAGTACTCCGCGGCTGTCACTTCACGAAGTCGGGCGCGGCTCGGGGCGGCCAGCTGCCGACCGTGAGGACGCCCATCGAGTACGCCCGGGAGACGAGTGCCGCGCGGTTGGGGGCCTTGAATCGACGGAGCATCAGACCTACGTGATATTCGACGCCTTGCCGGCTGAGGTAGAGGCGCGAGGCCAGTTGGACGGTCGAGGCTCCGGTGGCGACGCCCTCCAGAATGCGGGCGTCCAGAGCCGTGAGAACCGGCGTCGGCTTGGCGGGCCGGTTCGCCGCTTCGGCCGGCTCGTCCTGCGGGCTCATCAGGACCACGACACCTGAGAGGTTGTCGCTCTCTCCTTTGACGGCTATGCCGGTGATCTCCGCCGAGAAGACCCGGTCGTGGCCGCGTATGGCGACCACTCGCTCGACGAAGCGGCTTCCGTGGCCGTTCGAGAGGCGGCTGAAGTGCTTGGGAAGGATGTTGCGGGCGCTCGGATGCAGAATTTCGTAGATGCTGCGTCCGCAGATCTCCGTGGACGGCCGGGCGATGTGACGGAAAAAGTCGGCGTTCGCCGCTTGTATTTTAAGGCCGGGGTCCAGGCTCGCCATGCAGGTGGCGTGCTGCGGGGCGTTCGGCCGCGGGTCTCCGCGGCGGGTGTTCGGCGGGGATTCCGGAAGGCTTCCTGCCATTATCGGCTTGTCGGCATGGGGGAGCATCGTTCTCTCCTGAGCGTTGGCCTGGAACGACTAATGCAAAAGCGGCGGACAGAATGGAAAGGCCGTTTGCGATAAACGTTCCGTTCTTTCAGGGTGCTGTCGTCGGCGGTGATCCTGGGAAAGTCATACGCCCGCCGCTCCGGTGAGGCGCGCGGTGACGTGCCCGGCACGTCGAGGTGCTGCCGTAGCAGGTACTGGGCCTTGGAGGCCGAGAGTTTCCGCCGGACAGGACTGATTCTCGGGAGTGGTGAGTTGATCAGCAACTCATCTCATGGGTCTAATCAACCGAGGTGAGCCGCTCTGGTGTGGCTCCAGGGTCCCCGCGTTCGCCCCGGTACAGGAGTCGCTGGTCATAGTCGAGATCGACATCGGGATCGTCTAGATCGATGCGCCGCGTCGTACCTGTCGTGACACGTTCATGCAGGGCGGTCAGATCCTCTGAGTTCCGATCGGCCATCGGTTCCAGGTTATCGGGCATCGCTGGACTAGGAATTCGTACGTTCCCATGAACGGATAGGGCGCCCGTCCTCGTCCCATTCGTACTCGGCGAGGGGAGTTTTAGCGTCCTCGCTGTTGATCATGCGCTTGGCCAGGGTGCCGTTCGGGTGCCAGGGTTTGAACTCTCCGGACACGAATCCCATGCGCATGACGCCCTTGGCGCGGAGCGTTCCGTCCGTGTACCACTCGTGGTAGGGGCCGTCCTTGAAACCGTCTGTGTAAGTCACGACACTCACCAGGTGCCCTGCGAGGTGCTCGACGACTTCACCCGTGTAGGGCTCTCCGGCATAGAGCAATCGGTGCCCGAAGTCGATGTCGACACAGTCGTTGTCAACGTCAATACGTCGCATGTTCACTACCGCGGGAGCTTGTTCTCGCCGTGTGGCTGCATCCCCTCGATGGTGAATGGCTCACGGAGGCACGTGACGACCTCGCTCCCTGGCTGATGGTCACGGCCCCACGACCAACGCGCGACCGGGGTGCTGACGATCAAGACAGTTCCCTTCCGGCGGGTAACAGCGGCGCTGGAAATCATTTACTTTCCGCGTGCCACTCTTTTGTCAGGTTGCCTTCCTCATCCCATTCGAATTGCGCCAACTGTCGCAGCCCGTTGTCGCTCATGATGGTCCGGGCTGCGAGCCTTCCGTTCGGGTGCCATCGCTGGAATTCACCGGCCGGGAAACCGCCCCGCATGACCCCATCCGACCGGAGGGTCCCGTCCATGTACCACTCGCGGACGGGTCCGTCTTCGACGCCGTCCTCGTACGTGATGAGACTCACGAGTGCACCACGCTGATATTCGACGGCCTCTCCGGCGAAGGGGGTTCCCCGGTAGTAAAGACGCTCACCGTAGTCCATGGTCGCGTCGGATCATCAATATCAATTCTGTGCAGACTCATCAGGGAATCCAGTTCTCGGGTCCGGGCATATCCTTCAGGAAGCGCCCATAACTACTGGGCACACCTGGGTGATCGCGGACAGCCTGGCCGTCACACGACGAGGTCAGTCGTCCCCCTTGCGCCATACCTCCGTCGGCTGGCCCTGCTCGTCCCACTCCCGGCTGGACAGGAAGGCCCCGTTGTCCTCGGAAAACACCCGCTCGGAGGCGAGCACGCCGTTCTGATGCCATCTCTGCGCGACGCGGACAGCGCGCCCTTTACGGACTGTCACCTCGGCCCTCAGCGTGCCGTCCTCGTACCATTCCCAACTGGGGCCATCCGCTAGACCGTCAACGTAGTTTTCCAGAGAAACACGGGCATCGCCAAGGTATTCCTCGACCTCGCCAGTGAAGGGTTTCCCGCGGTACAGCAGTCGCTGCCCCATATCCATATCGACCTCGGGGTCGTCGATATTGATCCGCTTCACGGATGGTGGTTGATCGGCATGCCCCACGAAGCGGCGGCCGTCAAGCCGTGCGTTTCGACTCTGGCACTCGTAATCGGTCAAGGGGTCACAACCAGCCGGACATCCGCATGCTGCCCTGAGTCCACTACCCGATGACCCGGACTCCGAGTTCCTCTAGGAGAGATGAGCAAGCCGCGCACGGAGACGTAGGCTTACCATGGTCGGGATTCCCCGGCTCACGAACCATGCGGGAGGTCAACGCAGCACCCTCGAACCGCGGGGCTGCTTCATGGAGAGTTGTTGTCCGCCCGTCCAACCGAACTGTATCCATCTCCCACAGTTGATCCGAGATCAGGGCTGACTCGGCGCAGCGACCGGTGTACGATCTCCGTTTATCCAGTGGTAGCGAATCAATAAACTCCCAAACAGCAGGATGGATATTGGGGCTACCCGATCCAACCAGGCTGGTTTGACTGAATACTTGTCCTCGAATCAGGAGCGATGATGCGACCGCAGGAAATTGCCTAGACAAAGAAATCCTCCGCATCCGGAGCGTCCGCGCCGCTGAGAAATCTAGAGAACGCGTCGTTCTCGTCAGACCCTATGAAGTACGCACCACTGTGGTGGAGGTGGAAGAAGCGTCCTCCCTCATCCACAAGGACAAGGCCAAGTTCCGAGGCCTCATACCCGACCGGGAACAAGCGCTGACCAAGATTGGCTGCAAGCTCCGAGATCTCCGCCGCGTCGCCTTCGTACCTACCTGTCGGATCCATGACCAGTGCACGTGCCGGCAACCTGGGGTGACCGAGCTCCAGGAGCCCGTAAGAGTGGATGATCTTGCTGGCCGCCTCGACCGGCGCCAAAGGGTAGTACTGACGTTCGGAATCCTGCACTCGCAGAGCAATGAGCTCGTCTGCCTGTTGCCCGATGTCACGGCCGGGGAACCACCCGTGTTCGGTCAACCAGTCGGCGACTTCAAGCGGCAGCTTGCCGGTTGCCATGGAGCAGTCCTGTTTCTGTGAGTGGTCGTTCATTAGTGAGCACGGATTCCAAGCGCGGGAAGGATGTGCTTACAAGTGTCGCACGGCGGAAGGTAGTCGTTGTGGCGACCTACGACCTCACCATCGCGCCTGATGAAATCACCGATCTTCCTCGTATGCATGACGCTGCCTTCCAACAGCCTCCTCGCATCAGCGGCGGTTCGGATTTGTGTCCCCGATGGATCCAGCTGATGTAGCCGGTCACTGATCAAGGAGATTTCAGCACACTTGCCGTGCCCTGTGCCCTTGCCTGGAAGAACGCCCGCGTCCACGTCATCGCTTATCTGCTTCAGGATTCCCTGAAGGACTTGGTGCGTGTGCGGCAGCTTCTGACCGTGCATCTTCGTCGTGCTCGTGTGCGCTGTGATGACATTGTCGTGCAGGAAACTGCCCGCACAACCAGTCGTGAGGTGGTTCTGCCCAGAAGGTGCCACCCCCGCAGGTGCATCACGCGCTTCGTCCGCGAGCTTGGCAGCCTCCTTGTCAAGCACGGCCAGCTGATGCTCGATGGGCAAGTGACTCACATCGAGTGCCGGGCGACGGTAGTGCTTCATCTGGCCGGCACTCTGACCGTGCCAGTCTGGCTGAGGGTCCAACGAGGCTCCCTCGGGCTGGTGACCGAAGTCATCAAGACCGGAGGAACCCGGACCGTCTGGCCCACTCGCGCCCGACTCGCTGTGATGAGCGGTGTCGTTGACGTGCTCCCCCGGCGACGCACTGCCATCCCCATGCTGGTCAGTGTGCGTGCCATGTCCGTCTCTGCCACCATGGTGTGCGGGGTTGTCTGCATGCTCGTTCTGCACCGGATCGTGGCGGTGAGGCGGCATGGGCTCGTGCGCTCCGCTCGGTCCGTCACCGTGGCTGGCGGCGGGGCCTGAGCCGTGCTCGTGCGCGCTGCCGCCGGGGAGGTGGTCGCCTGCATGCCCGCCCAGCAGACCGTCGCCTCCGGCGTGGACCGTCGGGAGGTTGTCGCCGCCCGCGTGTACCGCCGCGTTGTCGGGTGCGCGGCCGACGTCGCCCAGGTCGTGGCCCACGCTGCTGCCGAGGCGAACCGACTGGCCCGCGTGCTCGACGGTCGGTGTGGCCGCGCCCACCAGGGCCGGTTCCTTCACCGGCGAAGGTGTGTGGGGTACGTCCGAGCCCGCTGGTGGGTTGACGTCGTTGCCGTCCGGTCCCTTCGGGGCGTCCTGCGCCTTCTGCAGGACGTTGCCGTGCTCGTCCAGGAGGTTGCCCTGCGGGTCGTAGTACCGGGCCGCGGCGCCTTCCTCGGTCGGCAGTTTCGTCGTGCCCTCCGGCAGCACCGGACCCTCGTGGTGCGGCAGCTGGACGTTGCCGTCCGGGAGCTTGACCGCGCCCTC